>NZ_CP030118.1:5916339-6156808 GCF_006968745.1 Brasilonema sennae CENA114
GTCTTCACCTTTCTTTTTAGGTGATATTTTGCACCATTACAAGTAAATTACTCAAAAGTTAGTTCCAGTGTCAAGAACTAGGGGTGTAAGGGTGTAGGGGATGTAGTTAGTGGGCAAAAGATGTGGGACTTGTACAAGCAAAATAAGCAACTTTATCAGTTCAAATATTAATTTTTGTAAAAAAACACATAATTACTGGCGCTATACGTGGAGTTACAATCACAGGATTATGATTCGAGCTTACAACGTACCTTGGTTCACCAAACCCGATAAAGGACTGGGGACAAGGAAAGTGTGTAAGACACAAGACGCACGCAGCAAAGACAGTGAAGGTTTAACGAACCCATTCTCTAACTTACTTTTCACGGTTCATCTTAAAAGCGGCTTTAGGATCAAGGGGTAAAGGCTGCCCTTTTCTCTTTAACCTTTGTCGTTTAACTATATGACGTGAAAAGTCAGATTATCTGAGCATGGGGTTGTTGAAGCAACGTTTTCTAACCTCTAAACCGCAGCAACCTCTAGTTAAAGAGTTGCAACGAGAGTGCTACTTTCAAGACTATGGATAAACGACTCGAACAACTAGTAACAGAGGTGCAACAGCACGCTCCTCACACTGAGGGGCGACAGTTAGTCTTGACACAGTTGGTTGATGAAATCCTGCGATCGCGCAAAATTTGCCGTCCACTAGGAAATCAACCTCTATTTGGCGTTTATCAAAAAATTTACGAACAAGTCCGACAGCAGCTGTTGTGTAACATTGATGAACAAATCAACCAGTACAATCTGAAACAGACAAATGTGAGGATATGGACTAATAACCTACGGAATCAAGCTTTTAGAGAAATCCTGGATGATGTTCAACTGAAACATTTAGCACTCTTCGCTCAACGTCACCCACCTCATACTGAGTTGCGTCAGTATGCTCTAGGAGAACTAGTTGAGGCAATTCGGCTTTATGGTAGGCTTTGCCATCCTCATAGAGAAAGATTTTCTCCTCAGTTTTATGAACTACTTTATGACGAAGCAGTTAATAAAACTTTGACCTATGTCTGTCAAAAAATTGACTATTATGATCCAGAAAGAGGTGAGAAAAAATTTATGAATTGGGTGAATTTTAGATTAGATAAAATTCTATTAAAAACCTCTCAGCCATTTGACCCAAAAAATATCATTACATTGCCTTCCTTTCTTGATTTAGAAGCCTTTGCTCAGCCAGAAGAAACAACGCATTTTCTGTATGAAAATCTTCGCGAGTACTTAGAAAAAGACTATGAAAATATTTTTAAAAAGGCACATATAAAAAATAGACCAGATGCAAACTTTTCTACAATAGCATTGGCAAGATTATCCGGAGATAATTGGCAAGATATTTCCAGAAAATTGGGAATTCCACTGCCAACTTTGAGTAGTTTCTTTCAACGTTGCTGCAAAAACTTTCGTCCAAACTTCAAACAATATATATAGAACAGGTAAGAAGGAGAGGCTGATGGGAAGAAAGGAAAAAAGGAGTGTGGGAGTGTGGGAGTGTGGGAAAAGAGTTATTGAGTATTAACTTTTCTCTCCCTCTCTCCCTCCCTCTCTCCCTCTCTCCCTCCCTTTCTCCCTCCCTCCCTTTCTCCCTCCCTTCCTCAAGAGTGTTTCTTCAGAGTTAAGCGTTCCCTGTTAAGCGTTCCCTGTATTTCTTGAAAGTTCAATCCATTAGAGACAATTAGTATGAACGTTCCTCAATCAACCATGAACCCTAAAATTGAGTCCTGGACTTTCGCTGTTCCGCTTGCTTTATCAGCTCATTCACGAGCAGAACAGTTTCGACGTTACCAAGTCAATCCTCAAAAAGCCAAACAAGTTTATCTGAATACTCTGGCAGTGTATGCAGTGAATTTTTATCTACAGTGCCGAGGATTTGAAACGGACTGGGAGACAAGCGACAGTTGCAACCCTGGAATGCAGATGCTGATGGATGTTGCCGATTTAGTGGTGAAAAATCGTGGTAAATTGGAGTGTAGACCAGTGTTACCTAATACAGAAGTTGTCTGTATTCCCGCAGAAGTCTGGTCAGAACGGATTGGCTACGTTGCAGTGCAGCTTTCTGAATCATTGCGAGAAGCAACATTGCTGGGATTTGTGGAAAAGGTGACATCCTTTGAGTTACCTTTGAGCCAGTTGCGATCGCTCGAAGAATTGCCCAGACACTTGAATCAAATTAGACCCGCAATCAACCTAAGCAAATGGTTTGAGAATATTTTTGAAGTTAGTTGGCAAGCCTTAGATGCCATTTTAGATCCAAAAGCAACTCAGCTCTCCTTCAGCTTTAGAAAAGCTGTGGAAGTTAAGCGGTGCAAGCTGATTTCATTGGGAACGCCGAATCAAGCAGTCGCTATGATTGTAGCAATTAGCCAAGCATCTGAGGTGGAAATAGACATCAGCGTGGAAGTGCAACCCCCACAAGGTTATACATATCTACCCTCGAATTTGCAACTCATAGTGCTTGATGAAAATGGAGAAGCAGTCATCAATACCCATGCAGGAAGTGACAATCAAAGTATTCAATTAGAGTTTAGTGGGGAGCCAGGAGACAGTTTTAGTGTTAAAGTTGCTCTTGGTGATGTCAGCGTCACAGAAAATTTTGTCATTTAGTTGTGCTTTGTCTTTTGTAAAAAACGACTAATGACCAATGACTAAATTAATTGTCCTCAAATTAGATGGTGATTTCCAACAGGGCTTTCGAGTCACGCTAGAAATTGGCGCGGAAGGTGAACGTCCTGAAACAGAAATTACTGGGAAGTTGCCAAGCGCACCCGAACTTGTCAAACAGTATAGTGGTTGGCAAGCAACTTATCGCAGCTTGGGAAAGGTGACTCGTGAGCTAAAAACTAAACGAGTCAGAATTGATGGTTCTTTAAGAAAGCTTAGGGATGAGTGTCGCACTCAAGCCAAAGAGTTAAGCGATCGCCTCAATAGTTGGCTCAAAACAGAGTCCTTTTTCTCCATTCGCGAGAAGTGGCTAGAAAGAGTCAGCACATCCGAACCTGTACGGGTGCTAATTTGTACCGAACACCAGCAGGTATGGCAGTTACCTTGGCATCATTGGGATTTGTTAGAGCGCTATAAATTTGCGGAAATTGGACTCGCTACTCTGGAGTACGCACCACAGGAGCAGAAGTCTATCCATGAAAATAAAGTGAGAATTCTAGGGATTCTGGGCAATAGCGAAGGCATTAAAGTTGAGGAAGACAAACAACAACTAGAGAATTTACCTGGTGCACAAACCACCTTTTTGGTGGAACCACAACGTCAAGAGTTAAACGATCAGCTTTGGGAGCAACACTGGGATATATTATTTTTCGCAGGGCATAGTCAGACTGAGGGTGAAAGGGGGCGGATTTATCTCAACCAAAGTGATAGCTTTTCCCTTGACGAACTCAGATATGCCTTACAAACAGCAGTGAGAGGTGGGTTGCAGTTCGCAATTTTCAACTCTTGTGATGGTTTGGGATTAGCCTGGGAGTTACTACATCTGCACATCCCACAAATGATAGTCATGCGGGAGCCAGTACCAGACAAGGTAGCACAAACATTTTTGAAGTATTTTCTGCAAGCATTTGCCAGTGGGAAGCCTGTGTACGAGGCGGTACAAGAAGCGCGACAACGACTGCAAGGTTTAGAAGATGAATTTCCCTGTGCTAGTTGGTTACCAGTGATTTGCCAACATCGGTCAGCTGTACCTTTCACATGGGAAGAGTTACGCGCATCTAAAACACCAGTTCCCCTGACACAACTTTCTCGCCCAAGAGTGTCCTTGTGGCGTCGTGCTCAAACAATTTTGGCAGCAAGTTTAGTTGTCACCAGCTTAGTTATAGGAGCGCGATTGCAGGGGATACTGCAAAATTCGGAGTTAAAGGCTTATGACACAGTTATGCGACTGCAACCACATCCAGGAATACAGGACAAGCGCATTCTTGTTGTTACCGTTAATGATGACGACGTGAAACAATTTGGCAAGCCACTGAGTGACCGAACGGTAGAGCAGCTGTTGACGAAACTAGAGAAATATCAACCAAAAGTCATCGGTCTGGATATTTATCGAGATACTCCTCAGAAAGAAGGTTGGGATAAGTTAATTGAACGTTTACGAAAGAGCGATCGCACTCTTGCAATATGTCAAGTTGGTGAGTCCAACGGTGCGCCTGCAATTGACCCTCCTCCTCAAGTTCCCCCAGAACGTTTGGGCTTCAGTGATGGTTTTATACACGATCCACCAAATGACACTATACGTCGCTATACTTTGGTTATGGATCGATCAGCGGAATCACCTTGCACAACACCCTACGCTTTCAGCTTTCAGCTCATACGCCATTACCTTCCCGCCACTACGCGCTATGAGTTTAACCCAGGTAAAAACCTATCCATTAATTCTATTGTCTTTGATGTATTGAAACCTTATTCTGGGGGATACCAACTACCCCACACTGATATGCTAGGTTATCAATTACTAATCGATTACCGTTCGCCTGATCGATTTTCCCAAGTCTCGCTGACACAAGTTCTGAACGAGCAAGATTCTGATTTGCTCAAATTGATTAAGGATCGCATTGTCCTAATTGGTTATGTCGGTGCAAGTACTAAAGACAAGCACCTGACACCTTTAGGGAAAATGCCAGGAGTGATTGTTCACACTCAAATGGTCAGTCAAATTCTCAATGTTGTCTTGGATCGTAGACCTTTGTTGTCGCCTTGGTCATCATTAAGCAACACAGTATGGGTTTGGGGCTGGTCGATGGTTGGAGGTATTCTAACTCTTACATTCTGTTCACCACGAAATCAGGGAATCTCAATTGGAGTAGCACTTTTGGCTAATGGTTGCATTTGCTTTGGCTTTTTTACCCAAGCTGTTTGGGTTCCTTTGATTCCATCCGCACTAGCTTTGGTAATGACAGGTGGCTCGGTGGCTTATATTGTCAGGACTTATGCACGAGCAACGTAAATAAGTCCGCAGCCTACCATTGGGAAGCGATCACTGTTTTTAATAGCGTGTGTATCAGTCCTAATTGTGTCAAAAAATCAGAAAAACTATTAAAATTTGCGACTTTATACTATGTTTCAACGCACATTTATTTGTTTAACTTGGATACTGATAACTTTTGCAACTGGCTTTTTACCAATCCAAGCTCAAACTCAAAGAAACTCCGATCCGCCCAGAAGCGGCAGACCACCAAATCGTATAGATGGAGGCGATCGCGGTAGGTGTTCAGCAACAAAAACATCTGCAAACAAAAATTTAATCGCTTTAGTACCTGCTACTGGCGAAGCCTTGAGTACTGCTGAATCTCCGACAATCTTGTTTTATGTACCCTATGCATCTAATTCATCCCTCGCTGCGAGATTGTCGTTACAGGACGAAAACGGCTATGGCGTCATTAAGCCAGTTCAGATAACACTGTCAGAAATTCCGGGGATTGTCAGCTTGCGCTTGCCAAAACAATTGGAGAAAAACAAGTTGTATCACTGGTTTTTTACAATTATTTGTGACACAAAAAACGGAACTAATAATGCTGGTGTTGACGGATGGATACGACGAATAGAACCAAGTCCTACTCTTGTACGTCAATTAGAGAAAAAATCACAACAGGAACGTGCAGAGTTATATATCAAAGAAGGGTTTTGGGTTGATGCTTTGGCGCTGCAGTTGGAGATGCGCCATACCAATTTGCAAGCTGATACTGGCTGGACTAATTTGTTACAAAATCTTGACTTGAGAGCGATCGCTCCTGAGAAAATTGTTCCATGCTGCACTCTCAAACAATAAACTTGATGTTTTAGTTGGCAATTGGCTGTGAAGTTTTGTTACTCAATGCATAAAAGTGTAGAACCTGCGATGAGTGATTGATGCAAGTTGCTAAATAGACCAAAACTAAAACTCTTGTTGAGGCGAAAAGTAGTGAAAATAACACATCCAAAGTATCAAAAAAATCAGTTTCAAAAATATCTTGTAACTACAGCATCCTGTTTATTAATAGTTCTTAGTACTTCTGTCAATTTAGTTAAAGCTCAATCGACAGATCGAGATAAGCCAACGCCACTAACCTCAAATGAAGTCACAGGTCCTATAAATAAGGATAGTTTAAACGAACACTTCTACACTTTCATGGCAGGAGCGGGAGAAGTTGTAGTTACTGTAGATGCTTTTTGCCAAGAAGGAGGAGTGGTAGAAGCCTATGTTGACTTATTTGACACTAATGCTCAAGAAATTGCAAGCCTAAGCCCTAGTGGTAGTTGTGTTATTGGTTCGCCACAGAGTGAGCGAAAAGTTAAACGTCTGCAATTCAGACGCCAAATACCTGTAATAATGCGAATCAAACCGCAAATAGTTAGTGTTAGTAGACAGGAAATAGGTTCTTACAAAGTACAAGTTCGTGGTGCTGTTAATTTATCAGGCGCTCAATCATCTCCTGCTGGAAGCAGTGCTTCTGTGCTGACAGTACCAAAGAAAGGAACACTTCGCATAGAAATGAATGATGGCACTGTCCAACAAGTTGACTTAGGACGGGTAAGAAGAGTACAAGTGCAAGAATGATAGAGGTATTTGGCGTTGGGCAATGTCTACTAAATCTAAGTTAGATCTGGGTTTTGGTGAGCATTACCCACCCTACAGATACTTTCATTCACTTGGTAGATTATCAGGGTCAATACCAAGCGATCGCAAATACTGCGCCAATTGTTCTGCTCGTTGTTGTTCCTGTTCTGCCCGTTGACGTTCTGTCTGTGCGATTTCTTCTGCTGTTAAGTAGCGGTTTCCTTGTTCGTCATACCAAGACAGTAGCTCCTGTTGAATCCCTCCAACTACAGCTTGGTATCTTCCAATACCTAAGCCGACTTCTGCCATCCAATAGGGTTCGCGGATTTGCAATTGATAGTTTTGATCTACCAACTTATAAACTTCAAATGGTTGATGTTGGTCGCGTCGCCAATACTCAGGATTGTAAATGACATAGTACAGCACACCGAGTTTGGCGTAAATATCTAGTTTCTCGTCGTATTCTCCTCCTGGGCTATGGGAAACCATTTCTAATGTCATGATGGGAACGACTTCGTTTTCTTCCCAAACAGCATAGCTCTTACGAGATTTTCCACCTTTTTTCCGTTCTACTCCCAAACTTAAAAAGCCATCCGGTACTATGGGTACTCTCGGATTCACTCCTGTGGTGTGATACACTGCCATATCTACCCCAAAGAACCAATCCATCCGCGCAGCCCAAATTGTGTTCAACAAGAATAGTAAAAAGTTGGGCACAAAGTTCTGGTCTTCGTTATCCACAGGTATATCGTCTGAACAAGGTAGTTCGTCGGTAGTTGGTAACGCGATTTTGAGATGGTCTGTTGGCATAGCCGTTATCTCGGTGGCGTTTGGTTTTTCAATTATAGGTGGGAAATTGCGTTTAAACATCAAAGCCAATCACCCACCAGCACAAAAGGTGACCAATAAAATGGATGTCTATACTCACCTTGTCTATTCTGCAATAAGTCAAGTTGAGTGTGCCTGAGTGCTGCGGCTTTTGTCATCTGTTGTTTTACAAGATGCTGGTAGAATTGACCCATAAACAAAGCAGTGGACTTATCGTTAACTGACCACAGTGATGCGAGTGTACTGAGTGCGCCTGCTTTTACTGCTACACCAGCCAGCCCCAAAGCAGCGCGTTTATCTCCTGTGGCTGTCTGACAAGCACTCAGGACAAGTAATTGAATCGCGTCAGGTCTACTTTGTTTCCTAGTTTGAAGTAATTCTTGTAACTTATTTAAATTGATAGGAACATTTGGCGCACTTAGAATAAATGTCTCTTGTGGATTAGAACTGAAATGACCATGAGTTGCAAAGTGAACTATGGGGTAAGAAGATGAATAAAGCTTACTTTGTAAATTCTTGGTTTGAAACTGCTCGTCGAGCATTTCTTCAGAGGTAGGCAAAATTTGTTTTATTGTCTCTACTTCATTTTTGACATTTGATAGTGGCTGAAAATTAAAGATGCTTCCCTCAATAGAAAATGTGCTACCTTTGGTCAAACCTGCAATGAGAGCTTTGAACTGTTTTTTTTCTGAAGGCTTGGGACTTAACAGTTGCAGTGCTGGAGCGATCGCGACAGCGTACTTCTGCACAAGATACTGTTTACCATCCCACAAAGCAACCATCGGAATATCTCGTAAGGAACCATCCAATATAAACACTAAGGTTTTAATTTGGTTTGAGTTCAAGTATTTCTCAGCTGGTCGAATCAGCCAATCATAGAGTTGACGAGATAAAGGCTCATATTCATCGCGACCAGAATCATTTCGTGTCAGATATCCCCGCAATTCATTGAGCTTAGATTCTAACGTATTCCTGCTTATAGAAGTTGTGTATTTAATCCACTTTTGCTTGGGTAACGAGAGTATGATTTCTAATCTATCTTCTAGAATGATTGGATAAATAAATGCTGTATTCGGATCTAACTTGTCCAATTTTGCTTTCAAATCTAACTTGTCATCATCCAGGTTCAGCCGCACTATTTGGCTCAGGTTACAATTGAGGAAATTTTCCAGTTCAGCTAATTGGAGAGAGTCGATCGCATAAATGGCATCTTTGAAAATTTCTTGGTTTAGTTTTGGGTTTAGTTGAGAGTTATCCTCAGTCTGTAATAGCAAATCAACTAGCTGGCGGTGAATAGGTTCGACATTTTCCCGAAAAGAGAACTGTACATCAGTATCGATGGTGAGTAAATCATTGCGAACGAACTTGAGGGAGTTAAACGCATTTTTATAAAAAGCGATCGCTCTTTGTCTATTCCCTTGTTTTTCCCATAAACGTCCCAACTGCCATTCCCAACGGTAGCGAACATCAGGTGCTTGAATCTCCTCCGCTAACAAAAGAGCTTGCTGAGTCAAATCTTGAGCTTTTGAAAACTTTCCAGTTAACTCGTAAAGTTCACCCAATTGTCCTAAAGCATAGGATTCAGCTTTGCGATCTTTCAAACTACGACTCACATGAATCCCAGTGGTTATCATCTGTTCGATTTCCTGCGATGAGGGAGGAGATGTGATTTCTTCGCTTGGCTTTGAGGGCTGTTCTCTGAGCTGCTTTAAGCTAGTGCAGCTTAACCATAAAACTGATTTTTTGTCAATACTTGGTAGAAAACAAGTCAGATTCCGGGCAAAGTTGAGTCTGGCGTAGACATTTGTTGTACTGGCAGGTAAGCTAGCTAACGACTGCTGAATTTGAGGTTGCAGTTTGGCAGCTTCCAACCATTCCCCAGTTTCCACCCAGAGGCTAAATAGATTTAGTTGAGCCTGGAGTCGGAAACTAGGAGATGCAGCAGCCTGTTGATAATTATTGATAGCATCACGAATATTATTTTTAGCGTTTTCTTGGTTATTAATGACTATAGCTCTGTTAGCTAAAGCGCGTTTGGTATTACCCAACTCCAACCGTGCAGAGTTAGCAGCTTTATTCAGTTGAAATTCTTGAGCCACTTGCAAACTCTTCTGTAAGGACTTCTCAGACATTGAAAGATTGCCAATACGTCTGAGAACTTCACCAAGACTCTGCCATTGGGAGGCTTTGAGGTTGGGATCTGATTCCTGTTGTATAATTTGCTCTATCCGCTTTATCACTTGCTCAACGTCTGGAAAGTCCACTAATGGCTGATGGCTCAATCCTGCAAGTGCTTGACGGCTTAAACCTAACCATTGTAATGCTGTTATTTCGTTAATTAAGCTACCAACGACACCCGCACGATTACCAGCTTGTTGGTAGCTAGCTTCTGCTTGCTTCCAGCTTTCTAGAGCAACAGACCAATGTCCCCTTGCCCATTGCAGACGACCTTGAGTGTTCCAAATTTTCGCCAGAACGTCTAAGTAAGCCTGGGTGTTAGTTGTGTTTTTCTGATTTTCCAGCAACTGACGACTTTGCAAGATTGCCTTTTCTGCTTCCTCCCACAGCCCCAAGTGTTGATAAGCTAAGGAAAGATAACGCAGTACCAGCGCTTGATTGAGGTTATCTTTTTGGCTGTTGGCAAATGCCTGCTGAAAGACTCCTATTGCTTCGGAAAATCGTTCTGTATTGTAAAGTTCTATACCTTGTTGTAGTAATGTTTGGGTGTTGGAAGTTGGGGCGATCGCTTGCATATGAGCGATAAGCCGGGGGCTTGACGCTACGCGTATCGCATAATTATTTCCTGCAACCCCTTGAGCTAGCAGAAGTGGGACAGATAAAGTTGTAATTAATCCCAAAATTGTTAAAAAGATGAATCTCAGTATTCGGCGGTACACCTCAAGTAGATGATGCTGTGGGAGCATGTCACCGCAGACTACAGCGACTATCTTCAGCCACGAGAAAAACTTCCCCTTTTTCATTTATCACCCACCCTTGCGCCTCTACAATTTTGTCCGGCACAGTTGCTACGCTTTCCCTTTGTCTACTTGTCCCCGTCTGTGTTGACACTGGTACATCTTCCCAAATATTACTGCTACTCAGCGGTTCGTAAGGGTTAATAGCTAATCCCCCTTTGCCAGTGGAAGCCAACGATGATTGTTTTCCAGCCGTTTGTGTTCCAGTTGTTTGGCAACCCTGTGCCACTTGCACGTTGACTGGTTCTACGGGCAACTGGACTAACCCCCGAGTGGGGTCAATATCTGGTGTGTTTATGAAAACACTACCATCTAAGCCAAATTCTGAACTAGCATCGATGTCATTGGTGCTATTCTGTGGGTTTGAGTTTCTTTCCTCTAGTCCAAAGATTGCCTGAGTAGTGATTTTAATATTGCCGCCGTCTCCTCTTTCTGCCTTGGCAATAATATCGTTATTTTGATTGGGAAATGCAATAACAAACCCAGCATCAATGTTGATATTGCCACCATTGGCATTATTACTAGCTTGAGCAGATATTAAACTATTGTCCTGCATGAGTAGTATATTTTTGACTTGCAGGTTGATATTGCCGCCTTCACCATTGGCAGTGGCTGCATTGATAGTTCCGTGATTGAGGCGAACAGAATTTGCCTCTACTTGCAAATTACCTGCTTCTCCTAAACCTGTAGCACTGAGGTTAATTTCAGCACCATCTTTCACTGTGAAATTAGGAGTGAAAATATTTAAGTCGCCAGCATTTCCCGTTCCTTCAGCTTGAGTCAACAAGCTACTGGGAACCTGTTGTGAGCTAGAACCAATTGTGCCAGTACCAACAACCTTTACAGATTCGGAAGCATTTACAGTTAAAGTTCCTCCTGATCCTCTTTGATTATTAACAGCATCTTTTTCTAAAAGAGAACCTGCTCCTATCTGTCCCCCAGCCTGAATAATTAACCGATTAACATTCAAAGTAACATTAGCCCCTTTACCTATGCCAAAATTATCAGCAGAGATAATGGCTCCCTTCTCGACAGTCAATTCTCCTGTAGTAATCTTCAAATCTCCTGCATTAGCAGTAGTAATGATCGAGTTTCCTAATTCATCTTTCAATGCTGGTTCAGCTGAAACAAAAATGCCACTTCTACCCTTACCTCTGAATTCTGCTAATGGTGAATTTCCACTTAAGAGAATAAAGTCTGAGGCTTTGATAGTCAAAATTCCTCCTTGACCTTGATTCTGAGCAGTAGTTGCTATCTGTGCCCCATCCTTGATAATTAGCTGTCCAGTGTTAATAGTTAAATTTCCGCCATTGCCTGTAGCTGTCGCTTTATCCTTAACACCAGCAAACAAAGCACTAGGATCATTAATTCCTGGTATTGTCCCTATCAGTTCTATTGACTCGGAGGCATTAACTTCTAAATTTCCACTATGACCCGATCCAAGAGTTTCAGTTGATACCTGCGCCCCATTTTTTACTGTTAGCTTTTTAGTTTCAATTGTTAGTGTTCCACCATTGCCTGTAGCATTCTCTTGAACTCTAGCAAACAGACCACTAGGAATCTTCTTATCTGCATCAATGAACGCACCCTCTAGTTGTACTTCCGAAGCACTTATCTTCAAATTCACTCCTCTACCTGCGCCATAATTGCCAGCTGATATTTGTGCCCCATTCTTGACAATTAATCGTTCAGTTTCAAGTGTTAGTTTGCTTTGTTCCCCTGTAGCTTTCCCATAAACGTCATTGAACAGAAGAGTCGGAACGCTAAAGTCAAATCCCGCATCTACTGAGTTACCTTCCAGTTTTAATAATTCAGAACCTTTTACTGTCAAATTTCCTGCTTGACCTTCAGTTCGAGCAATAACAGCAACCTGACTACCTTCCGTAAGTGTGACACGCCTTCCCTGAATCTGGATATCACCACTACTATCACCGTCACTAACGACAAAAGCTGCCTGAGATAAGTTAATGTCTTGGAAGTTTTGGATTCCTTCATAGCCTAATACCCAGCCTTGGTCTATGGGAGTCAGGCTGACTACATTATTACCTGCAACACTTCCTAACTCAATTCGTCCTCCTTTTGTGGACAGATACCCCCCTTCTATTAGTACATCACCACCGACAAGCGCTAGGGTTTGATTGGGTGCCACTCTGAGTCCGATTAAATCGTCATCACTGTTGACAATTGAACGATTAACAATGCTTTTTGGCATTTCTCCAAAACCCAGACCTATAGGAGCACTGATAGTTAATAAAGGCTTAGTCTGAGTAGCTGAGGTGTTGAACTTAAAGCCATCAGCGAAGATAATGCTACTTGCTGTACTGGCTAGAAAAGAGCCACCAATATCTAATTGGGCATTAGAACCAAAGATAATGCCATTGGGGTTGATTAGAAATAGATTAGCAGCGTTATTCGCTTTAATAATGCCATTTATCTCAGAAATGGAGTTACCGGTGATACGGGAGAGGATGTTACGGATTTCTTTGATATTGTTAAAAAAAGCGGTATCTCCAGTAGGGACAGAAAACTTTTCAAAGCTATGGAAGAGATTATTTCCTACCCTGGTTCCTCCATCAATCTGAATGGTCTTGTCCTGAATTGTGACAACAGAATTTTCAGGCAGAGTTGTATCTGGAACAATTTGTGCTTGAGTGGAATGGGAAGCTAACAAATTGATAAAGATACTTCCATTGATTAACAAAATAATAGGAAATAGTTTCATGGGTGACTCCTGTTGAGTTTATTTCGTTTTGTACTTAGGAAAAAGCCCATACCTAAAGCGCCTAAAGCTAATAAACTATTGGTAGCACTAGATTCAGGGACTTGAACTATTCTGTCATTTGTTTTTTCAACTTTTATTACACCAGATCTTAAAATATTTTGATTTATAAGCTCTGTAGATGAAACTGTTTTAGAACTAACACGAATTTCATTGATTTTACCTAATAATTGGTTATTGATTATATACTCTAGAGAATTAACAGCCTGTATAGGATCATCTATGTCTTCAAAGTCGTATATTCCACTATAATTGTCAATGTCATTTAAACTACGTATTATTAAAGCTAATTCTGTTATTCCTCTGCTATCTAGAGCTTCACCGCTCAAAATATATTCAATTCTCCTATCATCAGGAATTAAAATCGCCTTCAAATTTAATGTGGAAGGTTCTGTTATCTTCTCTTCTACAAATTCTGGAAAGTATCCTCCCGGCTTCACATCTTCATTTGCATCAGCTATTCTACCTGTGAAATTCTCAATAGCACCAGGAAAGAGACCTAGGTTGTTAGTTAAATTATCATCTTGATCTCTTCTAGGATTACCTGCTAAATCTATTGTATAAATTTGAAATTTATACCTTACCTCTGCAATGTTTATCTTACTCCCTGAAGGTTCATTTCCAGTACCTCTAGAACTTGCTGCTTCCACTGATTCTATACAAGTTCCAACAATGGTAGTTGTAGCAAAGGCTGTAGCCATCAATAATTTCATTGTCTTCATCATTTCAAAACCTCTCGTCATAAAAGTTATTCAAATATCTTGAAAATTTGGTTAACCAAAAGATGCTTCGCTCAACTTCGTTACGCGCTTTGCAGAGCGAGGAGCTGCGCTAACATAATGACAGGGGTATTTTGGCAAAGTTGGGATGCTTCCCATAATGCTGTACCTTCAATCTCCCTCAACACACTGTTTAGGAGAAAATATTTCTTAACATATCCCTGCTTGTCCAGTAGGTAGAGGAGTTATTGCCAACGGAAGCACTCATAGCCAAACCGGATTGTCGGCGTAACTTATTCCCGACCTTAATTTTCTGGTGTATTTGGGAATAATACATATCATCCAAACACGAATAGCTGTAATTTCACTGTTGTCTGGATTGTTTTCATGAAAACAATAATATTTTCTCACAAAAGCTTTACATATTTTCCGTACTCCTGGTGTAAAAACGCAGAGCAACTTAACCAAAGGCTATGTTGAATGCTAAGAAGGTGCCAAGCCATAATACTCGCTCTTGAAGTCTCAGTTTTATTAAACAGATAGTTCATTTGCACTATTCTCGAAACTGAGAGCGAAATTTATTACAACAACGCTGATAAAAAACACTTAGAGTTGATATTGAAATTTGAAATTCTGCTGAAATCTCGTCCCAGCTTTTTCCAGAAAATCTCGCCAAAGCTATAGCTTTAAAATTAGCATCTGGTCGATTTTTGATATGAGCTTGCTTAAAAAGATTTTCACTATCTTCTTCTATTTTTTCACGAATTATCTCAAATAATGAAGGTGGTTCTTCTTGCTGTGGTATCATCTCTAAATCAGAGAGTGAAGGTAATTCTCGGAGCCTGGGATCTCTGAGTTCATGATAGGACTCTATAATAGAGCGATCCAATCGAAAATTTACCCAGTTCATGAACTTTCTGTTACCTCTATCAGGGTCATAAGTATTAATTTTTCGGCAAATATAAGCTAGTGTTTTGTTAACAGCTTCTTCGTAAATTAGGTCATAAAACTGAGGCGAGAATCTTTGTCGATGCGGGTGAGCAAGCTTGCCCGATAGACGAATTGCCTCAACCAGTTCCCCTAAAGCATACTGCCGTAACTCAGTTAGTGGTGGGTGTTGTTGGGCTTCTAGTGCCAGTTTTTTGAGTTGTTCATCGTTCAGGACTTCTTGATAAGTCCGATTCCGCAAATCGTTTATCCATGCCCTCACAGGAAGAAATCTTGGGTTGTAATTATTAAGTTTCTCATCAATGTTATGAAAAAGTTTTTTTCGTAATTGTTCGTAAATTTCCTTAGAAATACTAAATAGAGGTTGAGCGATAGGTGGACGATCAACTTTGCGCGATGCTCCCTCTGGGAGCCGCCCCTTAGGCGATCGCAATATTTCATCAACGAGCCGAGTTAACGCCAACTCTCGTTCTTCAGACTCAGGAGCATATCGTTGCGCCTGTTGGACAAGTTGTTTGAGTCGCTCATCCATAGTCATGAAAGTGCTACTGGGAGTGCAACTCTTTACTAAAGTGTTCATGATTGTTTTTCATTCTCTAAACAACCAGGTGGAGCATCAGATTAGGTGCTCCAATATGATGAACCGATGGTGTTGCGCTGAGTGAGTGTTCACTGCGCTTTGCATTAGTCATATCTCAATTGTTACTTTGGCTAAACAGCCAGAAATTATTGCTTTTGTTACAGAAATTAATATTTGAGATTTTGCAGAAAATGATCGCTTTTTCGTTGAGTTATAGACAGAAGGAGGGAAAGGAAACTTAACTGTAGCGACCAAAATAAGTACACTAAGTAAGGAAAGACGATAATGAGTAGTATCTACGCCACCAGAAAAGCTTGGATGAAAAAAATCACCCGTCTAGTACCACTTTTCTTAGGGCTGAGTGTAATAAATGTAGCAAGTCTTTGTTTATCAACCACTCAAAAAGCGGAAGCACTAACAGCCTCAGATTGGGTAGGAACATGGATCTGTAATAACGACGGTCAACCTCCAGTACAGGTAAGGTTCTGGCTGCATTATGATTCGGTCATAGGGCAAATAGGTGATAATTCTTGGGCTGTTATACAAAGACCTTACGATCCTTCAATCGATCCTCCTACTGATCGCAAAGATCATGTACTGCCTCTATCTGTTCAGAGCAATCAAACGCAGTGGTTTTTAGCAATACATACATGGGATCAGCGCTATGCTAGTGGCTTTTCAAAATGGAATGGTAGTGTTTATGGGATGTCCTGCACTCGTCAATAGAAATTAGTCAACCTGGTCAACTTTTGCCTCCCACCCGGTTAGGGGAATGGGTAGTTATTGTGCGACTAGAAAAACTGATCCCAGTTCAACTCAACCAAGCCATGCGCCAGCAACTGCTCAATGAACTTTTTAAAAGCTGGCTGCTCTCGCAGCTCGCTAAATTGGTTAGTGATGGGTTGATCTCGTTGAATTGAGCAATAAGGAGCAAGAACTATCTGTACCAGAATTTACTACTTTTCTACATAAATTAATATTTGGAATTTTGCAGAAAACTATCGCTTTTTCAGTTGAGTTATAGACAGAAGGGAGGAAAAGGTTTAACCCTCTGTTCAAATACTAACCTACAACAGCTGTTTTGAAATTACGCAATCGAGGCACGTCACAACTACAGATGAATAGGGTTTTGACTGAACTGCTCATTCACTACTAGCTGTGATGTATCAGTAATTGAGTTGCGTCAGTGCTGAATTAAACCAGTTAATTGATACCTAAACATTTTCAGGAAGGAATGAAATGGCAATCCAAAATATTAACCTTGGTACACTTAGTGAAACACCAACACCTGTCGAGCATCACTCCGTCAACAGCAGTGAACCCTACGACACCTACCGTTTTAGGCTGGATAGTCCCGGTAACATCAACCTGTCTCTTACTGGGACGAGCGCTGATGCTGATGTTGTACTATATCGGGACGTTAACAACAATGGTGTGATTGATGACGGGGTAGACACGTGGATTCAAAATTCAACTTTTGGGTATAATGAGGCTCATGATGAAGCGATTAATGTCGTAGCGGAAGCAGGTAACTACATTGCTAAAGTCTATTCATTTAATGACAATAGTACCGATTACGATCTGAGACTATCGACCACTCGCTCTTACTCAACTACACCTAGTAACCTTCTCTCTAAGGAATTTACAGCAGGTGACTGGACTGGAATATTTCAGGATCAGACCTTTAATGGATCTTTAGGTGATAGCAACACTAGTGATCTTTATTACTTCCATCTCCTTCGCATTGGTGGTTCTGTTGGTTCTGATACAATTAGTAGTATTACTCTCTCTGGATTAAGCAACGATGCTGACATCCGACTCATTAGAGACTCCAATAACAATCGCATCGTTGACGCAGGTGAGGAAATTGATAAGTCGCAGAATCTTGGTACTGCAAATGACACTATTTTCAACATCAATCAAGGAGGTTCTTACTACCTGCAGGTCTATCAATACAGTGGCAGTACCGACTATACGCTTAACTTTGACTACACCTATGTTCCTCCAGCTTGAACATTGGTTGAGACCTTCAGGGGTAAGAAGGCTAACAAATAACTAAGGCATCTGGTAGCATTGTCAGACAATACTGTCAAACCAGATCGACAGGGTAATTGATGCTAAACGGTGCTGGCGCATGATGTATCGCCAGCACAGCACATATCTATCTGTCTTCCCCTTGCTTACAGAATCTTGCTTACGAAATTGAGAAGCTAAGCAGATATGACAACAGTTTTACAACTTGGAAAACGAACAATTACGGCTGAGGAAGTCATTCCACTACTGAGTAGTTACCAAATGCTGCCCCAATTGTTGCGTGAGAGTATTATTGACCAAGCGATCGCATCTATCGAATGCACCTCTGAGGAAACTGCTTTTGCTTACCAGCAGTTTTATCAACAAAACCAGCTAACCTCAGACATTCAACAACAAGCTTGGTTAGAGCGTTATTGCAACAGCCAAAATGACTTAGGAGAAGCCTTGATTGTGCGGATGCTGAAAATTGAAAAATTTAAGCGTGCAACTTGGGGTAACAAACTAGAGTCTTACTTTTTAAAACGCAAAAGCCAGCTCGATCAAGTCATCTATTCTTTGATTCGGACTAAAGATAAAGGTATTGCTGAAGAACTTTACTTTCGCCTTCAAGAACGAGAGCAGACGTTTGCCGAACTGGCTTACGAATACTCACAAGGTTCAGAAGCTCAAACTGGTGGAATTATTGGTCCAGTTGAACTAGGCACTATTCACCCAAAACTGGCTCAATTGCTTTCAATTAGTCAACCTGGTCAACTTTGGTCTCCCATGCCCTTGGAAGAATGGCTGTTGATTGTACGCCTCGAAAAATTGATTCCAGCACAGTTGAATGATTCTATGCGTCGAAGATTACTTCGTGAACTTTTTGAGGGCTGGTTACAACAGCAGTTGAGTTAATGTCGTAAATAAAACAATAGAAATACTCATACTCATGACAGTGCGATCGCTATACGTGCTCACATTTTTTTTACATAAATTAATATTTAGAATTTTGTTTGAAAATTGCAGAAAACTATAGCTTTTTCAGTTGAGTTATAGACAGAAGGAGGGGAAGAAAACTTCACCTTCTGTTCAAATACCAACTTAAAAAAATAAGGAGAAACTAAAATGCCTGCTATTTACGGCACCATCTACAATGACAACGATACCTACGGTCCAGATGGTAACTTCCACTCATCAATAAATGGCACTGACCAAGCCGACATTTCCATCTTTGGCAAAGAAGGCGACGACATAATCTACGGTCGAGGAGGTGGCGACATAATCGATGCCGGATCTGGCAACGACACTGTGTATGGCGGTGACGGTAATGACACGATCTTGGGTCGTACAGGTAATGACGTTCTATACGGTGATAATGGCGACGATGTTCTGTTTGGAGAGGCAGACAACGATAAACTATATGGCGGGGCTGGCAACGACATCCTGTGGGGCGGAGATGGAGATGATCGTCTTGATGGTTATGCAACCACCGGCACGGAATATGACACCTTAAAAGGTGAAGCAGGGTCTGACGTTTTCGTTCTTGGTGGCTGGTGGGGAGTCTCCTACCAAGGATATGGCTACGCTACCATTACGGACTTCAATGGCGCATATGATTGGATAGAAGTCCCTGGCAATGCTAATACACAATCATACAATGGTATCTCCTACTCACTTGGCACGGGCAACTGGGAAGGTAGTTCCGCTACAGATACCCTTATTTACTATGGGGCTCAGACGCCTGAAAATGTGATTGCTGTTGTGCAAGACACGACCGACGTGAACTTTTCACGGGACTTCAGATTCGTCTAGACAGAACTGTTGTGGAGGATTGAATTTGTATGCATCTTACGAGTTCTAGCTGCAACTAAGGATGACTCTGTAGATGTAGATTGGGGCTTCCCAATCTACATCTATGAAATCTACATCTTTGACCCACCATGCAAAATAATTACTGTACAACTGCTCTTAAACTGAGTTGCATAAGTGCTGAATTAAACCAGTCACCTCCTTCGCTTAATTCATAAGGTACGGCATTCGCACAGTGAGAAATTAAGAACCCCACGTATAAATCCGGGGGCTTAAATCCGGATCTTGCTTACAAAATTGAGAAGCTAAGCAGATATGACAACAGTTTTACAACTTGGGAAACGAACAATTACAGCTGAGGAAGTCATTCCACTGCTAACCAGCTACCAAATGCTGCCCCAATTGTTGCGTGAGAGTATTATTGACCAAGCCATTGCTCGTATCGAATGCACTCCTGAAGAAACGGCTGTTGGTTACCACCAATTTTATCAGCAAAATCAACTAACCTCAGACATTCAACAACAAGCTTGGTTAGAGCGTTATTGCAACAGCCAAAATGACTTAGGAGAAGCCTTGATTGTGCGGATGCTGAAAATTGAAAAATTTAAGCGCGCGACTTGGGGTAACAAACTAGAATCTTACTTTTTACAACGCAAAGGGCAATTAGACCAAGTTGTCTATTCTTTGATTCGGATTAAAGATAAAGGTATTGCCGAAGAACTTTACTTTCGCCTTCAAGAACGAGAGCAGACGTTTGCCGAACTGGCTTACGAATACTCACAAGGTTCAGAAGCTCAAACTGGTGGAATTATTGGTCCAGTTGAACTAGGCACTATTCACCCAAAACTGGCTCAATTGCTTTCAATTAGTCAACCTGGTCAACTTTGGTCTCCCATGCCCTTGGAAGAATGGCTGTTGATTGTACGCCTCGAAAAATTGATTCCAGCACAGTTGAATGATTCTATGCGTCGAAGATTACTTCGTGAACTTTTTGAGGGCTGGTTACAACAGCAGTTATGAAGCAGCTATTTGATGTTTGAGTTGAGTGAAATATAAAGTATTGCGCAGCGCGAATATTCACTGCGCTTTGCATTAGTAATCTCTCAATTATTACTTTGAGTAAACAACCAGAATTGACAGCTTTTTTTACAAAAATTTATTCCTGTAATTTGATTGAAATTTTGCAGAAAACCATAGCTTTTTCAGATGAGTTATAGACAGAAGCAGGGAAAAAACTTCACTCTCTGTTCAAATACCAACCAGAATCATCACTTTAATAAATAAGGAGAAACTAAAATGGCAGACATCAATGGCACTAATGGTTCTGAAACTCTATATGGCAGTGGGCATTCTGACCGTATTCTCGCCTACGACGGTAACGATACTGTTTTCGCTGACTGGGGTAACGACTATGTGGATGGCGGCGACGGCAACGACTACTTATACGGAGAGGGCGGTAACGATACCTTGTATGGCGGCTATGGAACTGACACGCTGCGTGGCGGAGATGGTGACGATTATCTTGATGGCGGCACCCCGTCTGCATATGACACCAGTAATGATTACCTCTATGGCGACAAAGGCAATGACTACTTGCTAGGAGGTTACGGTAATGACAGCCTCCACGGTGGAGATGATAACGATACTCTGGTGGGCTACGATGGAAACGATTTTTTGTATGGAGATACAGGTAACGACACCTTATATGGTGGAAATGGAGATGATTATATTAGGGGTACCAGTGGATTTGCAAGTAGTCCTGAATATGACACTTTAACAGGTGGAGCTGGATCTGATACTTTCAGTCTTGCTAATGCATTTCGCGATGTATTGTACCAAGATGATGGCTATGCCACCATTACAGACTGGGAGTCGCAATACGATTACATCGAAGCTGGTGGCACTTCTAGCCAGTACTCACTCCGACAAGAAAACTTAGCTGGCGGTTCCGCCCTAGATACTGGGATTTACTACAACAATAACTTACTTGCTATCGTGCAAGACTCAACCGACGTGTACATTGGAAGGGATTTCAGATTTGTCTAGATGGCGCTGTTTTGCTCGATTGCATTTGCAAATTCGTATGAATCATAGCCGTAACTTAAGATGATTTTATTGATGTAGGTTGGGAGTTCCCAATCTACATCAATAGTTGTGTGGGGAGTTTCAGCAGTGTAATTACTCCCACTCAATGACAAGACAAACACATTTCAAAATATTGAAGAAGAAGTCAGAATTCAGAATCCAGGAGTCAGAATCACCTTCGTTGGGGATTCAAACCCCAACCAACTGCAGACAACGCCAGATAGCTACGGAGGGAAACCCTCCTGCAGTACTGGCTCCCGTGTAGACGGTGGGGATTTAGATCACATCACGAATCCGCCAGTCGTACAGGAGCCATTCTGACTCCTGACTCCTGACTCCTGAGTTCTTTTGTTAAAAATGTGTTTCTCTTGATCAACGCGCTCCCCAGTTGTCAATCCTAGGAAAATCATCTTATAGACTTCATATTATCAACTTCCTTCGCAAACAAATCCGTAAAAATGCTAATAACAGTGCGATTCCTTACTTTAATATTCGCACTAACTGACATTCCTGATTGCAGAGGTAATTCCCGATTCTTCATCATCAAAGATTGACGCTCTAAGCGAATTTTAGCAGGAAAAGTGTAAACTTTACGGATTTCATCTGGTGGTAGTGCATCAGAACCAATCGAAACTAATTCACCTTTGATATCACCAAATTCACTAAAAGGAAAAGAGTCAATTCTCACATCCACTTTCATTCCCTCTTTCACAAAACCGATATCTTTATTAGTAATAAAGACCTTTGCCATCAAACCATCGTTAGGCACAATTTTGAGAACTGGTTGAGTAGAATTAGCTACAAAACCCGGAAAACGAGCTTGTAAATCAAAAACAATTCCATCGGCAGAAGAGCGGATTTCTTGATATTGTAAAGTGACTTGTGATTGACTGATTTGACTGTCGATTTCAGCAATCTTCTTTTCATTTTCGAGAATTGCCTTATTCAACTCGCTATCTATTTGAGCAATTTGTTTTTCATTGTCAGCAATTTTAGTTAACAAATCCTTTTTAGCAGCGACAATTGTATTTTGCAGCTTTTCTTTTGATTGAGCGATCGCAAACCGTAAACGCGCTTGTTCTTCCATCAGCCGTTCCACATCTGCTTGATGTGTACGTACTTCCTGTTGTTGCTTAAGCAGTTGCACACGAGCAATTGCCCCTTCTTTGACAACAGATTCAAGATTATTAAGAATAGTTTGATTCACAGATCGAATATCTTGAGCAGAAGATAGCTGAGCTTGATTTTCGCCGAGTTGTTTTTCTGATTGTTCAATTGCTAACTTGTCAGCTGCAATCCGAGATTTTAGTTCCGCTTGACTAAATTGCAAGCGAGCTTGTTCCTCCGGCGTGAGGTTTATGCTTTGAGATATCCCACTCAGTTGAAGTCGGTAAAGTCGATTTTCTGCACTAAGTGCGGCTCGGCTTTTGGCGAGAGATTCTAATCCTGGAGGTAGTTTGAGTTGAGTGATTGATTGCTCGTTGACAGATGGAGCATTCTGCCCATTGATTTGGGTACGGTAAAATTGATTTTCCTGGATCAATGTAGTCCGAATTTTTTTGAAAGATTTCAGTTGAGCTTGCGCCGCTGTTGAATCTAGCCTCAAAAGCAAATCGCCACGGCTGACTTTTTGCCCATCCTTAACATAGACTGTTTTAACTACCCCATTTACAGGAGCTTGTACTTCCTTAACAGTTTCTTGTGGTTCCAGTTTGCCTTGGGTAGGAATTGCTTCCTCTATTTTCGCGACATTTGCCCAAATGACAGCAGAGGTTGTCACCGCCATCAATCCCCAGACGACAGCTCGTGACCAAAAAGGTGATTGTTGTAAGACAACAGATGGAGTAAACTTGCTACTATCAACAGGGAATTTTATCGGTACTTTCACTTCATTTGGAAGTGCTCTCGGTGTAGAGATAGTTGCTTGTTGAAGATTGCGCCCATTGTATTCACTCATGGCTATCCTCTTGTTTGAATTTTGTTAGTGCAGCGTGCCCGGAGGGCATATTTTGAATTTTGAATTGGGATTTCGTGGGGGACTTAAACCAGTGAACAGTGAACAGTGAACAGTGAAACTGATAACTGATAACTGTTAAAGTTGTGTTTCTTGCTGCTGATAAAGGCAGTAATAACGACCTCTTTGAGCCATCAGTTGTGCGTGAGTTCCTTGTTCCACAGCTGCTCCTTTATCGAGCAGCAAAATGACATCAGCATGTTTGACAGTGCTTAAACGATGGGTAATGAAAAAGACCGTACGCCCCTGGAACGCTTTTGCTAAATTGAGGCATACCTGCCGTTCAGAATGGTAATCTAGGGCACTGGTGGCTTCGTCGAGAACGAGTAAATGGGGGTTTTGTAAAACTGTACGAGCGATCGCAATTCGCTGTCGTTGTCCTCCAGATAAAGCTGAACCTCTCTCCCCGACTCTGGTGTTATAGCCATTCGGCAAAGACATAATAAAATCATGGGCAGCAGCAATTTTAGCAGCCTCAATAATTTCTTCTGTTGTGGCATCTGGATTTGTCAGGGCAATATTTTCCTGTACAGTACCATCAAACAAGAGTGAGTCCTGAAGCACCATCCCTATCTGACGGCGCAGGGAATAAAGTTCTACCTTGGCAATGTCATAGTCATCAATGAGAATTCTGCCGGACTCAATGTCATAAAGTCGAGGTAAAAGCTTCATCAAGGTGCTTTTACCAGAACCACTCTGTCCGACAATGCCAACAAACTGTCCAGGTGTAAAATCGAGGTTAATATTCACAAGCTGAAGGGGACCACTGGGGTTAAAGCGAAACGAGACATTTTCATACGTGACAGCGCCTTTGATGGCAGGCATAGGAATGTTATTGCGATCTGTTTCGTCAGCTTCAATGGGAGTATCCACAATATCGGCGAGGCGTTCTAGAGAGAGAGCCGTTTCTTGGAAGTTTTGCCACAGTTGGGTTAATCGTAGTAAAGGAGCAGTGACATAGCTGGCAATGATGCGGAAGGCGATGAGTTGTCCTAGGCTTAGTTGTCCCTGAAGTACTAAGTAAGATCCCATCCACAGGATTAATAAACCAGAAACTTGGTTGAGAAAATGGCTAGTGGCACTGGCAGTCGTGGAAGTGATCACAGTTTGAAAACCAGCAGTCACATACTGACTGTAGTGTTCTTGCCATTGCCAGCGCGATCGCAACTCAATATTTTGTGCTTTCACGGTTTGGATACCTGACAGCACCTCCACCAAATAGGACTGAGTTTGGGCATTACGCACAGCTTTCTCTCGCAGTTGTCGTCGCACAATCGGGGAAACCAACGCCGTGAGCAGTGCAAACAAGGGAACAGTTGCCAAAGCCACAAGAGTCATCAGCCAACTGTAAACCATCATCACCAAAATGTAGATGAGGGAAAAAACCGCATCTAACACCACAGTTAAAGCAGTTCCTGTTAGGAATGAACGAATATTTTCGAGTTCATTCGCTCTTGTTGCGAGTTCTCCTACAGGTCGTCTTTCAAAATAGCGCAAGGGTAGACGCAACAGATGGTCAATAATTTCTGATCCTAAAGTCAGGTCAATCCGGTTAGTCGTATCGACAAATAAATAAGTACGGAGACTCGTTAAAAGCCCTTCAAAAACAGCTAGAATTAACAGCAAAATTCCCATAACATGCAAAGTATCAAAGCTGTTTTGAATAATGACTTTATCAATAATCACCTGGATAATTAAAGGATTCGCTAAAGTAAAGATTTGGACAAAAAATGAAGCAAGCAGGACTTCAAAAAGAACTTTGCGGTATTTAAAAAGAGAAGGGATAAACCAACGTAAACTAAACCGCTGCTTAGGAGTAGATTTGGTAGGTTTAAGCAGCAATACTTGACCTTCATCACCCCAGTTTTCGATAAACTTGGCTGGCTTTTGCTGCACAATGCCACTTTCCGGTATTGCAAGTATCAGCTTTTGTTCGCTGATTTCGTAAAGGATTGCGAAACTATCCTGCCAGCGAATGATGGCTGGAGCTTGCAATCTTGTCACAGCTGATGCTGGAATATGGATTAATTGAGCATTTAACCCCATTAATTCAGCCACAGCACCGCATAGTTGTAACGAAAGGCTTTGAGTGCGCTGAATCTGATTGTTGACGACTTTGCGAATCACATCTTGGCGAAAGGGAATGTGCCAATATTGACTCAGCATCTGGAAGCAAGCTAAAGTTGCCTCTACTGAACCTCTGCCGTGGATATAAGGATATTTGTGCGATGGCGATCGCCGAAGGCGGCGGCTTCCGCATCGCTCATCATCAGAATCTATTTTTGCTACCAGCTTAGGAGGACGCTTCGGTCCTAATGGTATATCTTCCAGCGATAAATTTTTTTCTAAATTTCTCTGTGTTGATTCTTCTGTGCTTCTAGAAGCTTTTGGAGAAAGAGTTGCTTTTGGGATACCCACCAAGCGAACCGCACTCTTCTTATCAGAGACGTTTAATTGGGTTGGTCCATCCTTTAGTTGTAAGCGACTTCCCACAGGAAGATTCTTCAGCTTTCCACCACTGACAAACCAGACTAGATTGGAGTCTAGTTGTTTTAGAAGAGTTTTGCCCTGTGGAAGGGTGAAAACAACTGCTTCCTTTAAGACTTTGAAAGTCAGTTCTTTAATATCGGATGCACCAGAGGAAAGCAGTATAACTTTGCTATCAGCTTGCTGCGCCAGTTCAGCACCCAATAGCTCAAAAACTTCGCTCACACTACAGCGATTCTCAAAGCCTTTTGCAAAAGTAGGGTTATGTTTTAGCAGGTCTAAAAACTCTGTCGCTTCTAAAGTTAAACAGATTGTTTCAGTAGAGGCAATGACCGTCTCACAAGGAATCCCTCGTAGCAAGCTAGTCCAACCTAGGATGTCTCCTTTTTTAAGTAATTGTAGTGTCACAGGCGTCTGGGTGTGAGGAGCGTAACTTAATAGGCGTGCTTGTCCTTCGTAGAGAATGGATATTTGAGCTGGTATGTGTTCGGGCAGGAGAATTGTCTGACCCATGCTGTAGCGCAAAAGCTGTACTTTTTCGCCTAATTTTGTTAGGGTTGCTGTTGGCAATTGATCGAATGGGAATAATTCAGCCAAAAAATCGTGAATAGTAGTTTTGGTGTAAGTCATAAATGCTGAAGTTAGAGCAAGCTGATAAAAGACGATGCACTTCTGTTACTAACAGATAGCAAATCTTCTATAACTCACTTCTCAGCTACAGATTTTATGCAGAACCACGCTTTTTATTACAAATATTTACAGTTATTCTGCTCAAGCTAGAAGACAGATTCTTCGTTTCTCCAAGTGTGTAACAGGTGTCTTACTTGAGCTAAATCCAATCCGCTACTACGCTCAAGAAGATGATAAATCTTTATAATCTGCAAGACTTATCCCTTGCTTTTACCCTGAACTTAAAGTCGAGAAATCATGCAAAATGACAAAACTTGACACAAAACAGGTGTATTGAGAGATGGTGCGCTGACAGTGTATAAAACTTATCTGCAATTTGTGAGTGAATGAACTGTAGCAATTTTACACAAAAGTAATAAGCTCATTGCTTATGGTTTTAGAAACCACAGATGTATGACTCTTAAAATTTACCATTTTAATCAAGAAGGAATACAATAGAAAGAACAGATTGCATTCAGCATACCGTTGCCTATTGCTGAACATACAGCACATTGCAAGTAATTGAAATACAATACTGAGGTCTAAAAGCCAGACTATAAGCCTTTTTTACTTCTGACTTTCGACTTCTGATTTCTGTTCGCATAGCGTGTCCGCAAGACATATTCTGCTGTAGTTCGTCGGACATATAGCATGTGAAAGCATTCAGGAACTATTTTATAATATTTGCGTCATATATATCTTTCGTTACTTTTCATTAAAGCAGATAAACGATATAAGAATTAAAGAGGAACAATTGCACCTTCTTACCGTCGTACAAGTCACTTTCCACTCGGAATATGCCTACTGATAGGTTTAAAAAGAGCTAGAAACAATCTCAGTAACAGCACGTCTCATACATTAAGAACTCATACATTAAGAAAAAGAACAAAAGGACTTTACAATGAGTCAATTTCATCGTTGGAAAACAGGAAGCGCTGCACTCATGGCAATGGCAATAACAACAGGCTCCATTGCACCCATGTTTATGTTTGCTCCTGCTTCTGCACAAGTAATCTTTAATGGTCAAAGAACACAAACACCATCAGGAAGAGTTTCAATTCCTGCTGGATTTACAGTGCCAATGACATATGACAAAGATAAAATTGTTGTCACTCCTGATGAAACGACACGTATAAAACTGAAAGTCGCAAGAAACCTTGTAGACAGTTCACGAAATGTGTTAATTCCTGAAGGAAGTGAAATTGAAGGACAATTGCAACCAGTCACCAGAAATGGTCAAAAAGGTACTTATTTTGTCGCTCAAGAGTTAATACTTCCTAATGGTGAACGACAGTCTATTAATGCAACTTCTCGGGCTATTACCAGAAAGGAAGAAATTAGTAAAGGAGGTAGAACAGATAAAATCATCCAAGATGCTGCTATTGGTGCAGGTGCGGCTAGTGTGATTTCACTGATAACAGGTGACCGCAAAATTCAACCGCTCGAACCTATACTTGGTGCTGGTGCAGGTGCTGCAGCAAGTGTTCTACTCAGACGCAAAAAGACTGAAGTTATCGTTATTGAACCCCAAAGAGGAGATTTAGATCTGACTCTGCGCTCTAGTTTGTTTGTACCCCGTGGTTACTACTAGGCTTATCCTAATTTAGGTCGTGAGTTCTATCTGTTTGCAATACAACTGCTCCAAAGGGGCAGGGTGCTTTACCCAATTGCCCTCACACTACCAAGGGGCTGCCACAAGAGCAACCCCTCCTCTTCTTGGAAACGAAGACGAAGTAAGTCAGCAATTTTAAAGTTGAATCCGGAAGAAAACAACCTGTTAGTAAATGGTCTGGCTTCTAGCTGTATATAATTTAAATGCGTCACAGATGAGGATATTGCGCGTGATTGGGCAAAGCCGCGATATCGCTTATTCTAATTTATGTAAAATTTATCATTTTTCTGCAACTATTTTATTGATCGCACGTCTTACGATTACATAGAAATCAGGAGCATCCCAATTTTCCAAAAGTCTTCGTCCGCCACGTTCAAAGCAGGGTGTCCAGAGGGCATAAGTAACGTAGTGAGTGTAAGCCTCAGGAGAGATTTTCCTCCTGGTGGTGAAGAGCGTGAGTGCAAAGTGCAGGCTAAGGAAATACCCTAAGGGGGAACCCAAAGGGTAGAACAAAGCAATCATCCTTTCTGTGAATTTACACATTTGGGATGCTTCGGATAAATCGTTTTTCTTGGCGAAACATTTAGGAAAATAAATAAGCTAATGCGCATCTACCGTTGCGTATTTATTTGTTAAGGCAGTCATGAGTCATTTGTTATTACAAATGACATAGACGGGGCTGGTTATGAACTGAATAAAATTCCAAGGGTGAAAGAAGAAAGAAGTTATTTACACTTCATTCCTTATCCTTTCATGACTCTTTTAGCTGAACAAAAGTATTAACCGAAACACTTTTTTTGGGAATAATTTCAGCCAAAAGTAGTCCATTTTACTAACAGAAAATAGCAGGTTGTGTGGGGAGTAAAAATATAATGTTTGGTCGCTTTCGTTGGCAATCTGGATGTGCTGCATTCATGATTTTGGGCATAACAACAGGAACTATCGCACCTCTAGTGATACCCACAGCATCTTTTGCCCAAACAAGTTTTACTGACGTTCAATCTAACTATTGGGCAGCAGAATTTATTGGACAACTGGCACAGCGAGGTATTATTGCTGGCTTTCCAGATGGCAGTTTCCGCCCAGAGGAAGCAGTCACACGTGCTCAATTTGCTGCGATGATTGGCAAAGCTTTCCGAAAAGCACCAGAACGGCAGGCAGTCGGATTTTACGATGTGCCAAGCAATTATTGGGCATCGAGTGCGATTGCGAATGCATACACCACTGGTTTTTTATCTGGATATCCTGGCAATCGTTTCGAGCCTAACCAAAATATTCTCCGCGAACAGGTTTTAGTTTCTCTCTCTAACGGTTTAAATTACAACGTTAGCGGTAACACCGACAGCATCTTACAAAATTACAACGACGCTTCTAACATTTCTGGCTATGCCCGTACCCCTATTGCTGCAGCTACAGAGAAGCAAATTGTTGTCAACTATCCTAATGCTAAATTCCTAAGTCCCAATACAACTGCAACTCGGGCACAAGTAGCAGCTTTTCTCTACCAAGCACTCGTGAGTTTCAATAAAGCCGCAACAATCAACTCAGCCTACATTGTGACTTTTGCCGAACCGACTCTATCAAAACCACTAGGCGAGCCGACTCCATCAAAACCAGTAGGCGAACCGACTCCATCAAAACCAGTCACGGTGACAATTCCTGAAGGAACTGTTATTCCTATAAGGTATGAAAAAGCAGAAAAGATTCTTGTGACTAAGGATGAAACAGCTCCTTTAACTCTGACTGTGGCGCAAAACGTTGTCACTGATAAAGGAAACTTGCTCATTCCAGCAGGTAGTCAAGTGGTTGGTGAGCTTCGTCCCGTCAAAAACAAGGGTGGTTCTCAATTCGTTGCCCAAAAACTCGTTTTAACCAACAATGGTCAAGAGTATCCAATCAATGCGACTTCTGAAGTGATTACTAAGACCCAAACTATCAAAAAAGGCACCAATACACAAACAATTCTTAGGAATAGTGCACTTGGCGCAGGCGCAGCGGCGGCGGTTTCGCTTGTAATTGGCGATAAGGCTATTAGTGCTGGAGAAGTTCTGGGGGGGGCTGCTATCGGTGGATTAGTTGGTCTGTTCTTTGGTAAAAAGAGTGTTGAGTTAATCGCCATTGATCCAAACACTGACCTACAAATGACTATTAGTGAAAACTTTCAGATTTCGTTGAAATAGTAAGTAATCAGGACTTACTATTAGCAACAGGTAACCAAATAATAAAAGTCGTTCCTGGTGCATCAGGTGATGAGCTAAGCGAAGTTAAAGCAGGGCTAAAAACTTGTATTTCGCCCTGCATTTGTTGTATGAGCTGTTTGGCAATTGATAATCCTAATCCCGTGCCAGGAATTTCGGTTTGAGCTTGAACACCTCGGTAATGACGCTCTCCAAGATGCTGTAAATCTTGTGGTGGAATACCAGGACCAGTGTCACTAATGGCGATTCCCTGAAAATGAAGTTTTTCTTGTCTGGTTTGGATCAAAATTTTGCCGCAAGTGGGAGTATATTTTAAAGCATTGTCAATGATATTGCTGAGTACTTCTCGTAATGCTTTGGTGTTAGCGCGTACCAGAGGTAAGTTACGGGGAATTTCGGATATGAGTTGCAAATTTCTTTCTTGAGCAATAGCTCTGGCTGATACTAACAATGGTTCCAAGATATTTACTACAGAACAATTAACTTCTTTCTCTCCTGCACCGGGCAACAAGAGCGGTGCTATGAAATCTTTTTGTACGTTTGCTTCCACAAGCACTTCTTTTTGCGGTAACCTTAATGGGTCTAAATCTTCTGCACTCAAGTCAATAACTTCATCCAACTGTTGCAACAATTCTTTGAGGCGATCGCTTTCCCGCACAATACTAGTTGCTACCTCGCGGTTAGCATCGCCTGGTCGCAGTCGCTTTAGCAACAGTTTGCCAAAGGTACGCAATGCTGTTAATGGGTTACGAAGCTGATGCAATAAATTATCTAGTAAATCTTGCTGTTTTTCTTGAAAAATTTGTTGTTGTTGCAATTGCTGGTGCAACCATGCTCGACGCTGATCCAAAATACAGGCAAGGCATAGTGTTTGGGCAACTCGTTCTATTTGACTCCTTTCTTGTTCATTCCATACTCGGTCTTCTCTGACTGTGACGAGCAAACCCATCATCACATCTTCATGAACAAGAGGTAAAACAATTTGGTCGCCTTTGAATAAATATTCTTCTCCCTCTGTTGAATGCGGTGGTGCTGTATCTCCTGTGGCACTTTCTTGCGATCGGGCGGGAAAATCCTCTGCTGCTTTCAATAACCGAAGGTTATTGCGGTTGTGTTTCTGGTTGAACACATCACCCGTACGAGAATACAGTGTTTTATCCAACGTGACAGAGGCGGAACGATACGAAGCCCAATTAGGATTTGAAATAGGTATTGAGGTGGGCAATACCAAAGCACTAGCTAAGTGCTGTTCCACTGCTGTTTCTGGATAAACTACCACAGGAATCAGCTTCGCTTCACTTGTCGAAGCCTCTATGAATTCTTGCGTTAAATAAACAACGCTCAAAGATGCTTCCAGCCCTTGAGCTAACAGTGCCAATTGCTCTCGGCATAGAGCAACAAACTCAGAACTGGTAGACATTAACATTTCTCAGTCCTTGTTTTAAATGACAGACTATACGGACGAAAAGAAACAAAAGTTGGCTTTTCCTATTTAACAAAGCTTAACTGAATCTTGCAACTAACAGTTCGTTCCAAGGAATTATATTGTTCAACGCTTTTGGTTTTTATACAAAAAAATAAATTAATCGGATTGTATCAAAAGGTTAAAAACTATTGAATTTTTGAACTAGAACTTTTATAATTACGACGGATTTTGTAGCTATCACTACAATCTATCGCTTGTTAGAGGAGGTAAGGAAGGTTGGCAAGAAGACGCAAGAGAAAGAGTCGTCGTCGCCAAGAAGGGCGGCGAATTTTAGAGCATGTGCCTCAATTTAGCATTGAAAGCGGTGAAGATAAGCCTGTGACAGCAGCTAGAAAATTCATTCAAGCTGAGGGAATCTTGCCACCCGCTTTGCTACTTGTAAAGCGAAACGAACACACAACAGACCGTTATTTCTGGGCTGAAAAGGGGCTGTTTGGAGCTCAATATGTTGAAGAAAATCACTTTTTATTTCCTAGCCTGAGGGTACTCGAAGCCCCTCCAGGTCAGGAGTCACTGGCTGTTGCTAGTCGTTAAACTAACATATGGTGATCATAGAGTTTGAATTTAGCTCCTGACAACCATTAACAACCGAAATTGCTAGTTTTTTTTTAAGTTTCATTTTTTTTTAAGAATGTAGCTGACTTGCCAGTGTTAAGCTAGCAATTTTGTCTTTAAGACTATCAACTTTAATCAAACTTTGTGTTTGTATAAGTTGAGTATTAGGTGTGAAAACGTACGTGGGAGTGAGGATACAGCGAACCTGTTCTGATCAAAGCTTTGGCACGCAGCTTCAAGCGATATAGCTTTTTTCAACAACTTGTGGAGAAAAGCTACAGATCTAGAATCGTTTTACCTCCTCTCTCTATTCCATTTCTTATTGTTAAAAGTTTTGACACTCCCTGGGCTATCCAAATTTCGCTGTCGCTCATTTGGATTCAGCCTTGGGATTCTAGGCTAAACCTCGTAGCTTGCTCATGCAGCGATCAAGGGCGGCATGAGTCGAAGTCACCAATCCTTACGCGCGTGACTTTGGGACTGCTTGTCCCTAGCTTGTTTTACAAGATTTGAGATGTTAATAGCTTCAAAGATTAAACCACTTTCTAGAGCCAGAGTGCTTCTGTTGGCAAGATTTTACAGTTTTCTGTAGCCTTATATTGAGTTTTGGACTTACGCAAAAATCGCTCAATCAGCTAAATTTCTCGTATCTCCTGCACGCCTACGCTCTTGCAACGCGTAGTGTGCGCATGCGGCACACACCGCCAAGACAAAGACGCCTTAGACGCGTTCCCGTAGCGTGTCCCCTTAGGACTCAGCGGCGTGCCGATAGCCCTCCGGGTTCGCCAGTCACCTGCTGAGGAGCCAGTACTGCAGGAGGGTCTCCCTCCGTAGGTATCTGGCGTTGGAGACCCTCCCGCAGCGCTGGACTCACCGTAAGGCGTGGCGTCAGCCATAGGCTAGAACGCCAAGAATTGGTAGAGTATCCGTAAGTCCTAGAATTGGTATTAAAGCCAATAGTTTATCTGACGCTATACAAATAATCGTAAGACAAGAGTCTAGCATCAGGGTAGTTGCTGAGGGGGTGGCTTTCATCTGTCCCTTACTTGGGAAGAGTTTTTAGCCAGCCGTCCTCGTAGCAGCTATTGCGAACTTTTTAATCCCAATGTCCTTTGTAACTCGATGATTTCATCTCGATGGGCTGTTAGTGTTATTTGAGTTGGAGAGTGTTGGTCGCTTTCGTCGGCTGTTTCTACCTTCAGCGACACCTTTTCAAGTTTGGCGGCTTTGCGCCAATAAAAAACACCACTCAAAGGTGATATCAGCACCATCCCAAGAAAAACTGTACTGAGGTTGGGAAAAACTAGAGACAAAACCAGTGATAGACACACAAGACCAATAGCTGCTAAAACTGTTAAAAACACAGCTAAAAACCAGCTTGGTCTAACAGTGCCTTCAAAAGTTACCTGGTTTTGTTTCGGATCGACCGCTGCTACTCGGTAAGACCGTGTTTGAAAATACTCCTTTAATTGAGGCATTAAAGTAGCTTCGTCTTGCTCGCAAACCAGTTGTGTGGTTTTTGTACGATCTTTGGTAGAGGCACGAATAAAGAAAAATAGCCCAACCGATAATAAAAAAGTGAGCAGCAACGTGGATGCTAGAGTAGCAGTATCCATAAACTAAATTATGAGTGTTTCACAGGTGGTGATTTATTCATTATGAATTATTCGTTAACTTGTTCTCCCGCTGATGTACTGTTGCCATAAGCGAGCTAAATCCTGTGCTTTAAATTGCCATTCTGGAGAGACTTGGTACATTCGCCTAGGACGTCCCCGTCCTTCTAGCTTTTTCCAGTACCCAGTAATTGCTTTCTGGTCTTCGAGAAATTTAATTGCACTGTAAAGCACAGTATCTGAAAGCCGATAGGTTGGATATTCAGTTTCCAGTCGTTGAATCAACTCCGTTCCATAGGATTCGCTTTGTGACAAAAGATACACTATATAACAAACAGCGAGTTCCTGACAAAGGTAAGTTGGCGGAGGATTTTCAAAGAAGTGATATATATCCTCAAGTTTCATGGTTAATCAATGATTAAAAATGCCTAAGGGTCGAGCTGACAATCAGAAAAAAACAGTATATAATACTACACTACTGAAAGGAGTACATAGCACTGCTTAGGCCGGATCACCAAAGGGTAAAAATAACATGAGACAGATTTCACACTTTATTAAAGTGGAACCGATGCACCAACTATAGGGATACAAATTTTTGTATCTCTACCCAAGCTTCTGACATTGTATTGAGGAGCGATTTTACAACGGCTATGCTGCAATCGAAGAGTGTTAAGTAATGCCAAGGGCATAAGGATTGCTTAAGCATAAAATACCGTCTAAGCAATTTTAAAGGGAAAATGCGGTATTTATGTAAAACTTAATCAAAACTTTGCTAGACAGTAATTTTCCTATAGTTTTTGCTTAAAGATTAAGCAAACTATCATATTTTTTTTCAAGCATTGTGAATAGTGGACACACTCAAAAAAGTTTAAAGTACGGAATTTGTTTACTAGAAATACTTTTATCACACTTACTAAGTATGATAGTAAATTTATCAAGCCCTCAGCACAAATGGTGATCAGTATGTCAGATTTGTCTACACTCCGGGCAATTGCCCAAGTATTTCGCCTTACAGGATGGATTAGCTTCTGGATTCAATTAGTGCTAGGTGTTGTTTCCGGGGTTATTTTGCTGTTCGCAGTCTTTAGTCAGAGAGGTGCCAATAGTAGTAGTAACCCTGGAACTGGGTTTGGCGCTATTTTTGCCGTTGCTGGGCTTGTTGCCTTAGCAATAGGTATCTATATAGCTTTCCGTTACACCAGACTTGGGCTACGCCTAGAATCCTCAAATTCTAATAACCGCCCGCGCAAAGTTGAAACTGTTCAAGTTGTACGCTTTGCAATTGTGGTGCATTTAGTAGGAATGCTGGTGACTCTGTTGGGAGCGCAAATCATTGTTGGGACTCTAGTCACAAAGTCATTGACTTTACCGCAATTGGGTGCTGGAGTAATCACCCAGATCGACCCTAGCCGGAGTATCCAACCCTTAGACATGTTTGTTGTCCAAGCAAACACGAATACGGTTACAGCCCATTTTGGGGGGCTTGTCGCGTCAATTTGGATACTCTACCGCATCTCCAAACCTCAGTCTGAGCGTAGTTCCTAGTTGATCATTCGTTGTTCACTTTGGATTGCTGGAATGACCAACTACTAATTATTTGAAGAATTTTGCAAAAATTTTATCAGAGTTTTGCGAAAGTGCAAGTGCTTAAGTTGAATCTTACTACAGAGTGACTTAGATAACCATCTTGCTTTTTAGTGATATCAAAGTACACAAAAAAACTAAATTAAAGTTTTTCTATACAAATCTTATGAAAAATCATCAAACATGGACATTTGCCGTACAAGTTTTCTTTAGTACTGTAGTGCTTGGGTTGTGTACTTTCAAGCTGATTGCTAATAAACCTCAGGACAACCAAGCGCTTTACTGGGGTGGCTTAACAGGCATACTTGGCTATTGGCTACCAGCACCGACAAATTCTAAAAATGAGGAGCAATTTTCGCCGGGGAGTCCGTACAATACCAACAAGACAACCAAGAGTGTTGTAGTTGAGCACTCACAAATAAGTCAAGAGGCTGTTGCTGTAACTAAGACAGATGAATGATTCACCAGAATGAACTCAACCTCTGACGCTTCGCTTTGAAAATCGCTAGCAACAGCCTTAAAAAAGCACCATTTCCCCTGTTGCCTATTCCCGTTCGGACGTTCGGCGAAGCTATCTCCTTCGGAGACGCTACGCGAACGACGCCGCTCAGCTTCCGCTCAGTCGAGCCGCTGACGCTCACCTTGGCGTTGCCTGTTCCTTGTGTTTTTTCAAGAAAGTATGAAGTAGAGAGGTATTGGTAAGTTCACTTTATCTTTACAGATCATTGACTTTTTCCCGCTATTTAGTTTTTGCAGTTGTCACCAGTCGGAAGTACTATATTTTGAAGTGTTAACTCTAAAGAAAATACTAGGCTAAAAACTAGGATAGATCTGTGCTGGACATTAAATTAATAAGGGACAATCCACAATTGGTTCAGGAACGGTTGAAGACTCGTGGTGGTGACTACGATATTCAGCCGCTTTTGGAGTTGGATAAACAACAACGCGAATTGGAAGCGAAGCGAAATCAACTGCAAGCACGTAGTAACGAAATTGCGAAATTAATTCCGGAAAAGATAAAAGGTGGTTGCAACCCCAAAGGACCAGAAATTCAAGAGTTGCGTGAGAATGGTAGTTCTGTCAAAGCTGAGATTGGCACACTGGAACCTCAAGAAAAAGAGCTATCAGCCAAAATCGAAGAACTTTTACTCACACTTCCTAACTTACCAAGCGACTCTACACCTGTTGGTAAGAGTGAGGAAGATAACCCAGAAGTGCGTCGTTGGGGTGATGAGTATCTTCCCCAAAACCCAAACATTCTTCCCCACTGGGAAATTGGTGAGAAGTTGGGTATTCTTAATGTTGAGAGAGCTGTAAAAGTTGCACAAAGTCGCTTTATCACCCTTATAGGTGCTGGTGCCAAGTTGGAGAGAGCATTAATCCAATTTATGCTTGATCGCCAGATAGCTGCAGGGTATGTGGAAGTTATTCCCCCATTTTTGATTAATACCGAGTCTATGACAGCTACGGGTCAATTGCCCAAGTTCGCTGAAGAAAGCTTTAAATGTGCGGCGGATGATTTGTGGCTTACGCCGACGGCGGAGGTTCCTGTAACCAACCTCTATCGTGGTGAAACTCTCAATTCTGAAGATTTGCCTATTTACCACTGTGCTTATACTCCCTGTTTTCGCCGGGAGGCTGGGAGTTATGGACGGGATATGCGGGGACTGATTCGACTGCATCAATTCAACAAAGTTGAACTCGTGAAGTTTGTACATCCCAGCACTTCTAGTGAGGAACTCGAAAAATTGCTAGGCAATGCAGAATCAATTTTACAGGCGTTGCAACTGCCTTACCGAGTCATAGAATTATGTACTGGGGATATAGGATTTCACTCGGCGAAAACTTACGATATAGAGGTTTGGCTTCCTTCTTCTGGAAAGTACCGAGAAATTTCTAGTTGTTCCAATTTTTTGGACTATCAAGCGCGACGCGGGCAAATTCGCTTCAAAGAAAGTGGAAAGAAAGGAACCCAACTGGTGCACACTCTCAATGGTTCAGGACTGGCTGTGGGACGTACAATGGCAGCGATTTTAGAAAACTATCAACAAGAGGATAGAACGGTAAGGATACCAGAAGCGCTGCAACCTTACATGGGACGCGAAGTACTTTAAGAAGAACACAGAATATCCCACGGATGGAATCCGGGGGATTTAACAAAATACGAAAGTGTCGATTGACTCGTAATTCGTAATCACTAGAGATTACGAATTATTTATTAATTTCACTATTCTTCAATTTGACCAACACGACGAATGTTGATAATATCGCTTAGTTTTTTGATTTGAGTAAAGATCTGTTCGAGTTGTGGTCGATCGCGTATCTCAATTCCCAAGTCAATCAATGCTGGTTGACTAGTAGCTGTTTTTACCTGAGCATGACGTACGTTGATCCCGTGGTCACTTAAGCGTGAAAGAATATCTTTTAGGATTCCTACGCGATCAAGAGCCTCAATCTGAATATTCACAGGATAAGTCGTAGGACGAGAGTAGATTTCGCCTGGTGAGTTCCAATGGACTGGTACGAGGCGATCGCACTCTACACTCTCTAGATTCTGACATCCCTGGCGATGAATCGAAATGCCTCTACCTCGTGTGACAACACCAATAATCGGTTCTCCAGGAAGAGGAGTACAACACTTAGCTAGATAATGAACTAATCCTTCTACCCCAACTATTGGTGAGTCAGTTGTGCGTGAGGTTCCTGGAGTTGTGTCTCGTAAACCTTTGGTTGTTGAGGCTGATTCTTTCGTAGGAACTGGAGGTGCATCTGTCGCAGGTTGTTGCGCCTTGACAATTTCTCGCCAACGGTTGAGGACTAAATTTAGCGTCACCTCACCATAACCCAAAGCCGCGAGTAAATCTTCCATAGAATGATAGTTACATCGCTCTGCTACTATCTGCATGGGTTGCGACTTAATCAGGTTTTCAACACCTGATCTCCCCAATTCTTTTTCCAACAATTCCCGTCCACGGGCAATATTTTCTTCCCGGCGTGATCGCTTGTACCACTGCCTAATCCGATTTTTCGCCGCCGAAGTTCTGACAAAATTTAACCAATCCAAACTGGGATGACCGTTCTTTTGCGTCAGAATCTCTACAATATCACCATTTTGCAGTCGCGTTGAAAGTGGCACCATCCGCCCATTTACCTTTGCACCAGCACAGTGGTTCCCAACTTCTGTGTGAATGCGATAGGCAAAATCTACGGTTGTGGAACCAGGATTTAAAGCAACCAAATCTCCCTTAGGTGTGAAAACATAAACATCATCTTCAAATAAGTTATCCTTGATGCTTTCCAAATATTCTTGAGCATCCTTGAGGTCATTCTGCCATTCCAGCAGCTGCCGCAACCAGGTAAACTTCTCATCTGATGGAGTCCAGTGGATAATGTTGGACCCTCCTGTTTCTTTATACTTCCAGTGAGCTGCAATTCCATACTCGGCGACGTGGTGCATTTCTATTGTCCTGATTTGCACTTCCAGAGGACGACCCCACGGACCTATAACCCCAGTATGCAATGATTGGTAGCGGTTAGGTTTAGGTAAGCCTATGTAATCCTTGAATCTACCAGGAATTGGACGGCAAACATCATGAACAATCGCTAAAGCACGGTAACATTCCTCATTGCTCTTGACAATGATCCGTAGTGCTGCTAAATCATAAATTTCGTGAAACTCTTTGTTTTGCCTGTGCATCTTCAGGTAGATGCTGTAGAGGTGCTTCGGACGTCCACTCATGTCGAGACACTTGATCCCCGCTTCCTCTACCCGAGTCCGTAAAGTTTCGGCAATGTTTGTCAATCTCTCTTGCCGCGCCGTTCGTTTTTCAGCGACATACTCCTGAATTTGCCGGTAAGCTTCTGGTTCTAAGTACTTAAAAGCCAGATCTTCGAGTTCCCATTTTATGTGCCAGATCCCCAAGCGATTAGCCAGGGGAGCAAAAATTTCTCGTGTTTCCAAAGCAATTGCGCGGCGTTTTTCATCACGAAGGAATTCCAAAGTCCGCATATTGTGGAGACGATCTGCTAACTTCACCACAATCACTCGGATATCTTGCGCCATAGCCAGAAACATTCTGCGAAAGTTCTCTGCTTGGCTTTCGGTCTTACTTTTAAAATTAATTTTAGAAAGCTTTGTCACACCTTCTACTAAGAGCTGCACTTCTTTTCCAAAGCGCTGTCCAATCTCTTCAATTGTGACATCGGTATCTTCCACTATATCATGGAGAAAGCCTGCTGCTATCATGTCAGCACTGCCGCCTAAGTCTCTCAAAATTCCAGCAACAGCTACAGGATGACAAATGTATGGTTCTCCTGACTTACGGTACTGACCTTCATGTAACTGATAAGCAAATTCAAATGCTTGACGAATTAAAGCCATGTCGCTTTGCCTTCGGCCATCTTCAGTTTCTGTGCCTACTACTGTATATGACCCATTTAGGCAACTTTGTAACCATTCTGGAAGCGTAACATCAATTTTGGAACTAAGTACAGTGCTGCTCATAGAATAAGGGGTGGCTAGGTGATTGATAGTAAAGTCAGAAATTGGATGAACAAACTCTTACTGAGACTTGCACTTTCGTCCTTGTGTGCCGAATACATTCCCCAAGGCTAAGAGTGCAAATTATCCAGTACGAGTGTCTCAAAATCATAAAATCGATAAAATGCCAAATCCAGCCCCAATTTTCATATGAGACAACAGATTCGGTAATAAAATTTAACAAATTTTGGTCTATTTGAAAAGTTTCTTGACATTACCTTGACTTTAATAGTATCTCAAGAAGAACTTAGATGTCTCTAACTCGCGATAAATATCACGCATTGAAGGTTTTGCTGAAACAATTGCATTCGGATGTCATGACTACCAAAGTAGATACATCCGAAATAGCGCAGCGTGTGAAATCCTTGCAACAATTTTTTCAGCAACAGATTGTCCCTTTAGTTAATCTGGACACAAACAGTAACGATGAGGGTCAGTTACAGTCAAATCAGACAGAAATGAGTAAGCAGCTGCGGCTGTTGGAAATAGATGTCATGTTTTTCCAAGGAGCGCGGCAAGCTTCCACTGCCAAAAGTAGGCTTGATGCCATAGGCGATCGCCTGACTACTCTCATCAAATACTGTAATGCCATATTGCAATAAATAGTACCAGAAGTACGAGCCGTAACCTATGAAAAAATGACAAATTAAAATTAAAAATTGAAACTTAAAAATATTGAACTTTTTTTAAACTCTTCTCATGGAAATTTATTGAGATTTTGTAGTCCATTTTACATATTTACTTGGCACAACTTGTTGTAAATTGCGTCATAAGTCAAGAATCCTTGAAATTGGAACTTTTGACTGGTAAAAAACTTCCCACTCACCTAAGCAAAAATAAGTATAAAATATTTATCTAAAAACACAAAAGAAAAGTGAGAAGTGATTTCTCCGTATACTGATTGGAATTCTTGGTGCGTTCTCAGTTATATTGTTGTTCTTAAAAGATACTCTGGTAATAATCCTGACATATGTCATGTCATAACAAAAGCTAATAGCTGATATCTGATAGCGTAATTATGAGTGAAGCCTTATTTTGTATTGAAAATTTGCGAGTCGCTTACCCTCATCGCAGCGACGAAAAAACCCAATGGGCAGTAGATGATGTGTCTTTCATCCTGCAACCAGGGGAAAGAATGGGATTGGTTGGAGAATCAGGCTGCGGTAAGTCAACTCTAGGACGCGCAGCAATGCGGTTACTACCAGCCTCAAGCCAAATTGAGGGACGAGTGACATTTCAAGGGCGTTCCGTGTTTGAGATGACGCCAGAACAGTTGCGTCAATTCCGAGGAGAAGCAGTCGCGCTGATATTTCAAGATCCGATGACGCGCCTTGATCCATTAATGACGATTGGCAATCACTGTTTAGAGACATTAAAAGCTCACTCACCGCAATTGTCCAGCAAACAAGCCAAAGAAAAAGCAATTGCGACTTTAGAAAAGGTTAAAATTCCCGCCAGTCGTTGGAGTCAGTATCCTCACGAGTTTAGCGGTGGAATGCGACAAAGGGTGGCGATCGCCCTAGCCTTGCTTCTCTCCCCCAAGTTAATTGTCGCCGATGAACCCACTACAAGTTTAGATGTCACAGTCTCGGCGCAAATTTTGCAGGAACTCACACGGCTGTGCGGGGAAGAAAACATGGCACTGCTGTTAATTTCTCACGATTTGGCTCTTGTTGCTGAGTATTGCGATCGCATTGGCGTCATGTACAACGGCAAAATGGTTGAAACGGGTTCTTCCCAAACTGTCTTCCAGAATCCCCAACACGAATATACACAGTCTCTCCTCAAAGCAGCTTTGCATATTCAGACAGTTGATGAGAATGAAGTATGGGAGGAGGGAGCAGGGAGCAGAGAGCAGGGAACAAGATTTTCCTCGTCACAAGCTCAATCACCGATTTTGCGCCTCCTAGAATTACAACAACATTACACCTTAGAACCCAACTTTGTAGAGCGATTATTAAAACGGCAAAATCAGACGATTAAAGCGGTGGATGGAATCAACCTAGAACTCTATCCAGGAGAAATTCTGGGATTAGTTGGGGAATCAGGTTGCGGAAAAAGCACACTATCACGAACAATATTGCAACTTATTCGTCCTACAGCAGGTAAAGTCGAGTTTTTGGGACAGGATTTAACAAATTTATCGCGCCAACAAGTTCGTGCGTCTAGGCGGCAAATGCAAATGGTCTTTCAAGATCCCCATGCTTGCTTAAATCCAGCGATGACCGTAGGACAAAGTATAGCTGACCCCTTGCTAATTCACAAGCTAGCCGATGCAGCGAACGCAAAACAACAGGTGCTGTCGATGCTGGAAAAAGTAGGGTTAAAACCACCAGGAGTTTATTATGAACGTTATCCGTCGGATTTATCTGGTGGACAGCAGCAAAGAGTGGCGATCGCGCGTGCTTTAATTACTCGTCCTAAACTGCTCATTTGTGATGAACCAGTGAGTATGTTAGATGCTAGCGTGCAGTCGCAAGTTTTAGATTTGATGCTGGAGTTGAAAGAAGAATTTGAGTTAACGTATTTATTTATCACTCATGACTTGTGGTTAGCGCGTTTTTTGTGCGATCGGATTGCAGTCATGAATAGTGGAAAAATAGTAGAAATTGGTCCCACGAAACAGATTTTTGCCAATCCCCAACATCCTTACACAAAAACACTGCTTGCTGCAGCTCCTCTGTTAGGGCGAGCATAATCCACTACTGATTTATAAGTAACGACTGCTGAGTGTGAATGACTCAGCAGTCAAGAACACCAAAATTTCAATTTTGGTGGTTTCTATCAGGTTCGGTTAATTAGTTATAATTTTCGCTCTAGGAAGAACCCCACACGCCAGTCGCCTCAACGGGGGGGAACCCCCGCACGGCGCTGGCTCCCCTTAATCCCCTCCCCGCGAGTTCGGGGAGGGGAGATTTTGGCGTCAGACAAAACCGGGGTGGGGTTCTTCACTATTTATAAGCAATTAAGCGAACTTGATATTACATCACGCCTTTGAATCCCCCACTAATTGTCCAAGCTGTATTCTGAGTTTTTCAATTTGGGCATTTCTACACTCGAACCATGTAGCTCAGCAAATCTATTAAAAAGCCACATTGTTTCGTGATTAGACTGCCTATGTTTGTTGATTAAACTGCCTATGTTTCTCTGAGCTAATTTTTGTAAATAAGGCAAATCTTCAATCAATGTCAAACAAGAAGCAATATGCAATATAATCTGCAATATGGGTTTTGGCCACTCTAAATCGCTGTAGATATCAATCAAGAAATGATGAGCATTCTCTGTTGATGGGTAGGCATAAAACATAACAGTTATTCTTTTGTTTCTGTAAACTGGAATACTCAGTTCTACAGTATATGGAGTGTGCAGTATTAAATCCACCTCAACGATTGGCTGTCTCCAAATTCTTAAAAGATTAACTGGAGACTCTAAGAGAGTTTGAAATGTGATAATTCCACCAAGAGATGTGGATTGGATATTGCTAACTTTAAGGATTCTCAAGTTATTCAGACTGAATTTATGAATAGTTTCCAAATGTTTTAAATTTAACAGATGGTAAATTTGGCAGACATAGGGAAACGGTAAAATATATTCCTGGCTAATGATATGTCGCTTTCTTAAGTCAAAATTGTTGACTCTCGTCGGACGTAGATAAAATTGCTCTAAATAATTTTGAACACTATCTACATCATTAAGATCAAAGCTCTGCTCTGGTTTTAAAAACAGCCAACTCAAGAAAAAGAATGAAGCTGTGAATATTTGTATGATTTCTACTACAGACAAATATCCATCAGCCAAGGCAGTGATACTTCTATCACTAATCCCAAAAAGAAAAGAAGGTATCCCAAAGAACCAGATTCCATTTTTTAGCCTTAATATAAAGAAGGCAACATCTATTTGTATGGAATGATGGTTTTGATTGGTATTACTACCGTTATCTTGAACAAGATTAACAGACATAGGATTTCTAAAACTGACGATTCACTATATAGGGAGAGATAATACCAGTTAAAAAAAGAATGTAACAAATCAAGCAAAAACCCCTCCCTAACCCTATCCAATAGTTGCGAAGAGTGCGCTTTCTTCGCGGGTGGGGCATCTGTCGCAAACATTTTTTAAAATGGTATAACTCTGGTGTTCTTTATAGGCTATTAAACGCTAATATAACTTACATCATTCTTAAGTTGCAAATCTTAACACTGATATTTTGTCTCAATTTAAGGAAGATTGAATTTTTGTTTCCAGGGATACAATAAAAGTCATCTTTAATCGATTTATACTTTCGTTTTTAATCAGATAAGTCTATTCAAGCTACATCATAATTTAACTGCAATAACTCGAATACGTTTATAATCTGCGCTCCAGGTATTGTTTTTGTAAAAACTTGGACGCAACTGATTTTCAATATCGATAATGGTATTTATATGAGCATCAGTAGATAATCCATTAAAGAAGCTATTTGCAAACATTTTGAGCCAGTTTTGCAAACCCTGTTCGCCATCCTCCAAAGGTGTGAGACGTTCAAAAAGAGTTGCATAAGTTAACTCAAAACCATGTTTTTCTAACAAGCTTCCATATTCACCAATGCTAGGAAAGTACCAAGGATTTAATGCTGTATCAGTGGAATAACCAGCTTTTTGTAAGGCGTTATAAATAGCACTAACAATAGCGTTTACATTCCCCTTACCACCAAATTCAGCTACAAATCGCCCACCAGGTTTCAATGCCTTATTTATACCAACAACGACTTCTTCTGCTTCTTTAATCCAATGAAGTGCGGCATTAGAGAAAATACTATCAAATTTTTCTGTATATGGTAAATTTATGGCATCTACCACATCAAAATCTAGCTGAGGATAGTTCTTACGAGCTTGTTCTATCATTGTAGGAGCGCTATCGATACCCATCACTTCTGCTCCACTACTCGCAATTTTATGAGTTAAATGACCTGTTCCACAACCTAAGTCGAGAATACATTCTCCTGGTTTTGGAGATAGTAATTCTACTAAATTCGCAACAAGTTCAGAGATAAAAGAATGCTTACTATCGTAGAGTTCTGCATTCCACTGATTTTTAAAATCAGCTGCTGTGCTGTCCATAAAAATACACTGCCATGAAAATTTGAGTAGGATGTATATATTTGCAAAGGCTTAGATACGAGAACGCACCCATGATCTGAATTCTTTCATTCTAGCGTTTTCTCCTTTTTGAGAATCTAGCTGTATAAATTGCACTAATTCTTTGACAGGAAATGAGCCAAAAGCCAAACTTGTTTCAGATTCGATGTAACCAACCTCTGTCAAAATATGAATTGTTAGTTGACCATTAGCGAAACGCCAAACTTCCGGCACTTTCAGTTCAGCATAAACAGCCATCTTATCAATTGCTGAATGAGTTATATCAATCTCAAGCGCCAAGTCAGGCGGTGGATCAACTGTGAGGTCAATTTTTATTCTTCCTCGCATCACAGCTTCATTTTGAATATAAAAACATTCATCTGCTTCTTTACCAGCAGCCTTTGGTTTGGAACGCCAAGTTGTCGATTTCAACCCCAAAATTTCTAGTCCAAGTTCTTCACACAGAATAATGATTAGCCGTCCGAAAGTCCAACCATACCTTTCATGTTCTGGTAAAGGCGTCATCAGTTCTAGAGTTCCTTGATAGTAAGTCATGCGGGGTATTGGACGTTGGGCAAAAATTTCCAACAGCTGCTCGTACATCTCCCAATTGACGTTATATAGAACCAGATGAGAACCTTCAATTGGTGGTTTGCTTGGGGTTAAGGTTTGAGTCATGTTTCACGCTTTGCGCTCATCTAAAGACAAATATAGTACAAATGCACGCTTCTCGCTTCTGCTTCACGATATATTACAGCTATATAGCAGTATACCCACCATCTACAAAAAGTACAGTGCCTGTTAAGTATGACGATGCATCTGATGCTAAAAACACAACCGGACCAATCAGTTCTTCTGGTTTACCACGACGAGCCATTGGTGTAAATGTAACAATCTGCTGCTGTTTTTCTGGTTGGGTGTGTTCTACATTAGCCCCACTCATGATATTTTCAAAATAACCAGGAGCGATTGCATTAACACGAATATTCTTCGATGCCCATTCTACTGCCATGACACGAGTGAGTTGTACGAGGACATCAACCCGTCCAAATTCTTTGACTGTGAATTTGATTAAGTCAATGCAGCTTTGACGTACAGAGATATCAACATAAGTCGCAGCAGCAGTACCAGTAGTATTGATTTCCTCAGCAGTTTGTTGGGCTTGTTCTATGTTGCAATCGCCTACAACGACTTTTGCACCGAATTCAGCTAAACCTTTAGCCATACATTTTCCTAAACCTCTCCCTGAACCCGTGACAATGACAACTTTCTCTTTGAGGTTAAATAGATTGGTATTCATAAGTCTTAGCTTTAAACGCTGACAAGATTGTTGTACCTCTGTTTTGTCACTTTCAACAGAAAATCATTCAAAACCCTTATTTTTACGTACTTTTGCAACAATAGTGGTTAAATGACATACAACAGAGTTCAGGCTACCCCTGCTTTGATTTTGCTCAGAGTGACAAAACAAAAGTAGCTAGTACCTTAGAGTAGAAGAAATAACGCTACCCTTCGGGTGCTTCTAACAGAAGAGTAGGTTGGTGTCTTTACTAATTAATTCCCCTTACCCCTTTACACCCTTACCCCCTTACACTCCTTTTTGTTGACAGTCATGAAATTGAACAAAAATTCCAATGTTGCAGTTAAAGTCGAACAACTGCATAAATCCTTTGGAAACCTCAAGATTTTGAAAGGAATCTCTACTGAGATAAGACAAGGACAAGTTGTAGCTATTGTTGGTCCTTCTGGCTCGGGTAAATCAACTTTTTTGCGTTGCATGAACTTACTTGAAGTTCCGACTGCTGGGAAGATTTACATTAATGGAGTTGATATTACTGCTCCAAAAACTAACATCATGAAGATTCGTGAGAATATCGGCATGGTGTTTCAACACTTCCATCTGTTTCCTCACATGACGACGCTAAAAAATGTTACGTATGCGCCAAAAAAAGTAAAGCAAGTTCCTGGAGTAAAGGCGGAAGAAGAAGGGTTAAAACTGTTAGAAAAGGTTGGTTTAAAGGAAAAGGCGGATGTTTATCCCTCTAAGTTATCGGGAGGGCAAAAACAGCGGGTGGCGATCGCACGAGCCTTAGCAATGAAGCCAGAAATAATGTTGTTTGATGAACCCACCTCCGCCCTTGATCCAGAAATGGTGAAAGAGGTGTTGGAAGTCATCAAAGCTCTTACCCAAACAGGGATTACGATGGCTATTGTCACCCATGAAATGGGTTTCGCGCGGGAAGTTGCTGACAGAATTTTATTTTTAAATGAGGGATACTTGGTCGAAGATGCCCCACCTAAAGAGTTCTTTTCCCACCCTAAGAACGAGCGTGCCCAGCAGTTTTTGGAAAAGATGCTGTGATAATAGCAGGGAACACTTCGACAAGCTCCCTGTTCCCTGCCCTGACTTTGTCAATTCACCAAATCAAACCGGATTTTTATAGTACTCAAACTGATCGCGCAGTTGTTCAACTGTCAAATTCCTCGTCCAATACTCTACCAAAGCGTGGCCAAAAGCCCAAGCGTTGCGATCTGGTGTAGCGGAGTTTTCTAGCAACAGTGGCCAGAGGGAAACCAGGTCAAACTTGAGTGTGTTAGAATTACCAGGATTCAAGAGCGAAAAAAGGTCATATGCCATCTGTAGCTTACCAATGACAATGGGCGTTTGTTCCACTGGAATTTTATCTCCAAGCACATATGCCAAACTAGGCGCTCCGGTTGATAAAGTGGAAAGAAATAGAAGCACAGGACTTTTGAGCAGTGCAGCCAGTCCTTGAGTTGTTGTCATTTGGAAGGTGTAATGTTCGATGATTTTGGCTGCTGCGACGCTACGGCTTTCTTGATCGCGCAAAAAACGGGCAAGACGCAGTTGCTTGGCTGGTGCGATCGCCTCCATCAATCCCAACGATAACGCCTCCACTCCCCAAGCCGTTCGACTCGTTTTAACATCACTTGTCACCACAGGTAAAACTAGATTGCAAAAATCGCTGAGAGTTTCAGCACGATACTGGGTGGCTTCGCGAATAGAAATTTCCTTGGGGCGATCGCCCGATTCCCAATCATAAGGAGGATTCCACTCACGTATAGGACGCAGACGATCTACTTGAGTCACAATCGAAATTGTCGGTAAGTCTGTAATCTGTGCCTTCATATCTGTGAGGAAGTCCACATCCATTTGTAGGGCAGGATCAAGAGCAGGGGTAACTAACAGTAGCAAATCGGCATTTTTGGCATAATCCAGCACTATCTTGCGGAAATCACCACGGTTGACTTGTTCAAAACCTGGTGTATCCCAAAGTGTCAGCGCTTCTCTGGTTTGGCTTTGCCAGTGATAATTCTGGACCTTATCAGTACTGGGTAACACATCAACGGCTGCTCGTTCTGCCTGAAATAAGGTGTTAATCAGGCTGCTTTTCCCGGAACCTGTTCGCCCCACCAACAGGATATTAACAGGTTTTTGCTGAACTGCAACGGCGGGTTGTGCTTGGGCAAGGATGTCTCGGAGTGTTTGGGTTTTCGCCTGAGGTGGAGTTGGTGTGGAAACGGGGGATTCTGAAATTGGGAGTTTGGTACCACTGTAGAGGGCGATCGCCTGCCCTGATAAATTCCTCAAAGCAGCTTGCCGTAGTAACTGGCTAAAATTCACCAGCAGTTGTTCAGTTGCTCGGTTACTAGAACGCTTACTCGCAAGTTTCGCCACCGCCGCCACAGGATTCAATAGCCACTGTGCCCAGTTCAAAGCTTGCAAAAGTTTACGAGCAGATGGCTCCAGTTTCTGGTATAGTTCGTATGCTTCGTATGCTTGCCCAACACTCACCTGATTGAGCACGGGTGATAACTTTTGCATCCATTGGTCGAGGTCATCCACTGTTCCCCGAATCAACGCGTAAGCTTGGGGAATGTAAATGTTGAGCAGGGGATACTTGACTTCAGGATAGTAGATCTGGGCGATCGCAGTCACAAGTTCCTGACACCGCTGCCAAAAAGTTAGCCAGTCTTCCCAAATTGGGCGATCGTCCTGTGATTTTTTGAGGATGTCTTGCAGTAGAACTTCTGCTCGATTCGCGGCGTCACTTCCCGCTGGTAATACTGTTGTCTCGTCTGATGTATTGTCTGAAAAGTTCAGTTCTTTGGTGACTTGTGCGACAACGGCTTCCATTTGCCCTACGGCAGGTTGAGTCCATCGAACCAGTAGCCAACGCCAGCCAACGAAGACGAGGATAAACACGCCCCAGATCCAATTAATGCGCCACTCGTGGATTTGCAACCCTGCGGATATTAGCAAAAAACTGATGATTGTTACCAGCGGTAGTGCTAAGACGATCCACTGCCATACTTTTAACCGTATCATTGCCCCCTGCCTGTTTTGATGCAACTGCTTTTATCACTAAGGTAGCGGATACAGCTCGCACTCAGCTGAATAGAATATGAGAGAGGCAATCAGCCTGACTAAAAATAAAAGTACCAGCATTTTGCTGGACTTGTTATGAGTCGTCAGTTCTCCAGCTGATGTCAGTTGTTGTAATAGTTAGATCTCTCAAAGCAGTGGCTAATCCGCGAGCAGTTTCTACACCCGCACATATACCTTTTATAGAGGAAAAATGATTGATTCGCAAGAACAAAAGCCATCTTATCCAAAACCTTACAAGCCAAAAATACAAGAACCAAGACCACAATCGTGTCAGCACATCAAAATCTTGGATTGCAACAAGCCAATCAGCCGCGTCTTCTTTGAATGCTACCACTGTCGTCAGGGTTTGTTAACTGAATGCAAGGGAGAGTCTGCGGTACAAGAGTTTAAGGTGCCTTGTCCGACTTGCGGCAAAACTGCTATCTATCTGATGACGGGTGAAATAGTTTCAACAACGGCAATTCCCTCACCCTGGGATAGATAACGGAGCCACTCGCTAGCCCCGGAGGGGGCGCTGCGCAAACGCTTCTATTCAAAATTCAAAATTCAAAAACAAGATTTTGAATTTTGAATTCCCCAAGCATTTTTACTTATTCAAACCTGAGTTCGACTTAACTCGTCCCCCAGCTATAAAACTGTCACTGCCAAAGTTTTTGAGATAAATACTTAACCATTTCCGTAAACCCTCTAGCCAAGATTGTAGTACTAGTCTGGGACAAGACGGATACTCTAATGGTTTTCAATATAACAGCATTTACCTTCTTCAACGCCTACGCAAACACTAAGCATCGAATTCGTATTTATTCAGTAGAAAGAAGCAGCAAGATAGTCCTAGAAGATATAGTTATTGCTTTACTGACTCAGCCAGACGGTGATAGCAGCGCAGAACTTGATGAAGCAAAGCGCACTACCAAAGATTTGATAGAACTAGCCGGAATAGAACCTATCAAGGTTAATGATGGGATTCACTTGGCAACCGTTGACCAGATGGAAGATTTTTATGATTACTGCGACAGCCTTGGGAACTATGGTGTCCCTACCGTCTATGAAAGTCTTGGACACTGGTGGGTTGGAATTCGGGAGTTAATGGAGAATAAGCAAGCTCACATGGGAACCGTGGTAGCCCGTCTTCCTATGTGGGGAAAAGAGCAGGAGAGGGCACGGCAGTTATTTGGAGAAAACTATCGGACAGAGCAACCTGTAAAAGTCTTGATAGCACAGTATTGCAACTTAAACGTTAACTGGATAATTGAAGCTATTAGAGACAAGATAAAAACGAGAGCGTCTTACGTTTACCGCGACACAACCGGCGAAGTTCCTGGGAAGATTACGCGCGTTGCTAACTCAGTTGAAACTGCCCCCGCTGCCAAATCTTCTCCCAATGCTTACACGCCTGAGTTTTTTGTTACACAGATGCCTGCGATAGCTGAAAAATTAAATTCACTCAGCGAATTTATTGAAAAATGCAGGGATAACAGTAACATCAAAGATCAGATCGCGAAGGACGAGCAAAGAGTTGAAGAAATGAGGTTAGAAGGCAAGACGGACGATGAAATTATTGAAGCCATCTGGGAAGTCACGCCATCATCCCATTTAGTACAGTTAGAGTCAGAAGGTGAACGTCGCAACTATCAGTACGAAATACTAAAAGCATTTGTTGCAACCTGTGGAGGACGCAATGTTGCCTAAGGGGGATGTCGATAAGATAGTTGAAATGCTGGAATCTAAAGGGTTTGTGCCGAAAACGCGATCCTGGGGAGGCGAAACCAATATAGTAGGAAAGGGAGCAGGTTGCTACACTTTCACCGTTCGACAGAGTAAAGATAATCCAAGTCTTTTTTATGCCAACCTCAAGAAAGATGATTTGGTATTCAGCAGGGAGAATGCGGACTGGAATGAGTTATCTGGAGCCATCAATTACGCTGTTAGCATAATTCAAGAAAACCTTGGAATTCAAACAGTAACTCAAGAAGTTAAACCTGAGGTCGTTCCTAAAGTTCTTCCCATCGCCAAAACTGAGTATAAGGCTAGCGGTTTTAAGCAGAGTTGGGTACTTGTTCTTACTAGTGGCGTAGCGATCGCCTCAATAGCCTTTGGTGTAGTAGCTCAGAGCAAGCAGTGCTTACTGCAACCAGTCAATGGGTTGCAACAGCAACGGTAACAACTGAATACAAGAAGAATCAAAAGTGAATTTGAGATCGCTTCTCAAATTTACCTTTGAGAGTCTTAAATTGTTTGGAAATCAATTTACAGCCATTTTCAGGTAAATAGACCACAGTGATTGAACCAACAATCATGCATCATCTTCAATAATGTAATTTACCGCAAGAGCTATAAATTCCCCTTATTTTTTGACTTTTGACTTATGTTGACTTTAAGCTAGTACAGAAGAACTATCCAAAGGATGGAATGTCTGACTTAATTTTATTTTGGCATCGTCGCGATTTACGTATTTCTGACAATACAGGGCTTGCTACTGCGAGAAAGCAAAGTCCAAAGGTGGTGGGTGTGTTTTGCCTCGATCCAAATATTTTGGAACGAGATGATATTGCCCCGGCAAGAGTGACTTACATGATTGGTAGTTTACAGTCACTACAGGAGCGATATGCTCAAGCAGGTAGCCAGTTATTGATTCTTCACGCTGAACCGACTCAAGCTATTCCAAAACTGGCGATCGCTCTGAAGGCAAAGGCTGTATTTTGGAATTGGGATGTGGAACCGTATTCTCAAGAACGCGATCGCACGATTATCGAAGCACTCAAAGAAAAAGGTATCCAGTTTCTAGAAAAAAACTGGGATCAAATCTTACACTCACCAGATGATATTCGTACTGGTTCCCAGCAACCTTACACCGTTTACACTCCCTTTTGGAAGAATTGGAGTAGCAAACCAAAAGCTAAGCCTGTAGAAACTTTGGAAAATGCCGAAGGATTGACAAAAGCCGAAAAAGAAATTGCCGAAGCTTCAGGAGTTATAGAATTACCCTCAGCCAAAGATTTAGGTTTTCATTGGGATGGAGAATTAGTTATAACGCCAGGGGAGGCGGCGGCGCAAGAACGATTAGAGGAGTTTTGCGCCAGTGCGGTTAATGAATATCAAGAACAGCGCAATTTTCCAGCAGTTGAAGGTACATCTAAATTGAGTGCTGCTTTGAAATTTGGTGTCATTGGTATTCGCACTGTTTGGCAAGCCACTTTAGAAGCGCTAGAAAATAGTCGCAGTGACGAAACAGCAACCAACATCCGTACATGGCAACAGGAACTAGCATGGCGGGAGTTTTATCAACACGCAATGTATAACTTCCCGCAATTAGCAGAGGGTGCTTTCCGCGATCCTTTCAAAAACTTTCCCTGGGAAAATAACGAAGAATATTTTCAAGCTTGGTGCGAGGGTAGAACTGGCTATCCCATCGTTGATGCAGCAATGCGCCAGCTAAATGAACTGGGTTGGATGCATAACCGCTGTCGGATGATTGTCGCGAGTTTCTTAACCAAAGACTTGCTGATTAATTTCCAGTGGGGAGAAAAATACTTTATGCAGAAGCTGATTGATGGTGATTTATCTGCTAATAATGGGGGTTGGCAATGGAGTGCTTCTAGCGGTATTGATCCAAAACCTTTGCGAATTTTTAATCCTGCCAGTCAAGCGCAAAAGTTTGACTTTGAGGGCGAGTACATTAGGCAATGGGTTCCCGAATTGCGTTCTATGGATGCAGAGTATTTAGTAACTGGGAAAATTTCTCCTTTGGAACGTCATGCTGTTGGTTATCCAGATCCAATTGTGGATCATAATAAACAGCAACGACTGTTTAAAGAGCGTTATCAACAGCAAAAAAGTCAGACATAAGTTTGACATATATTGATGAAGTACCATTCCGCCTTCTTCACAGATTAAGATAGCGCTGCTTTATGAATATATGGTCTAATTTCTGTCATTCGCGCTTTCTGCGCCAAGCTGTACGAGCAGGATTGGCGCTATGCATAGTATGGTTGAGTTTGTCAACCCCTGTGCAAGCTGCCACAAATACTAGTCAAGTCAACAGCAATAATCTTATTAATCCAAAATTGGAAGCCGAAGTTTTGCAGATTATCCACAATCACCCAGAGGTGGTTGTAGAAGCTTTGCAAGCGTTCCAGCAACAACAACAAAAGCAGCAACAACAAGCCAAGCAGTCAGTTTTGCAGGAGATAAAGACAAATCCCAACAAAATCATTGGTGAATCTCCGACTACTGGCGCAACTGAACCAAAGATTCTGCTGATAGAGTTCTCAGATTTTCAATGTCCTTATTGTGCCAAAGCTCATAAGACGTTGAAGCAGTTTATGGCTCGTCATCAAGATGAAGTTACGTTGGTGTACAAACATTTTCCCCTAATCTCAATTCATTCTGAAGCAATGCCCGCTGCTAAAGCCGCTTGGGCGGCTCAACAGCAAGGAAAGTTTTGGCAGTACCAAGATGCTTTGTTTTCAAGCCAAGGTAAATTAGGGGAGAAATTGTATGTTGCGATCGCCAAAAAACTGAATTTGGATCTCGAACAGTTTAACCAACAGCGCAGTGGAAATGCAGCCGATGCTGTGATTCAAAAGGACATAGAGACGGCGATGAGACTGGGAATTCAGGGTACTCCTTTCTTTGTCATGAATGAGGAGACATTTGATGGTGCTGTTGAGCTATCTGACATCGAGAGGATACTAGCAAAGAACAGTAAAAAAAATCTTAGTAACTTAGATCTTGCACCTCGACCTGAGTACGCCTTGAACTGAAGTTCAAGGCTTATAGCCAAAGTCCGTTAAAACGGACTCAAACGCATATCCAGTAAGCTTTAGCTTACAGTAGCTCTGAGGCAAGAAATTTATTTCTTGGCGAACAAGAATTATGGTGCAAGATCTAAGGTAAGAGGTGTTCAACAGTTTTTACCCATGCTGGAGGACGCCCTCCTTCCAGTCGGGCTGAGCCTTCGGCACGCTACGTTGACGAGCTTGAACTACATATAACTACATAGTACTACGTTGACGGTGTAGACGCTAAGCATTTTTGCTTAATGCTGCCGGACAACATCAAAAGTCCGCTTTTGTATTAAAAACGTACTACTCGGTCTTTTCTGATCTGATTGCGAATTTTGGGAGCTTGTTGCACCTTACCCCCCCCGAATATATATAAAATACTTAAAAATGAAGGAAAAATACCGTAACAAAAAGTACTTATTAGCTTTCTTCGTACGGGTATAGGAATTGCCGCGCTGAAACAGTGTAGTATGTGCTTCTATTCACCACAATCTTTATCGGTTAATGGGTAATTGCTTGAGTTTTTGAAACACCCTCTAAAATCGCCAGCAAGGCTCTTTAAAATCTGTATATTTGGATCCATTTCGCGACTTTCCTGAAAAATGTCATGATATTCTAACTTTAGCAAAGCACTCATTTCATGAAATCGCAAAGGTCATTGGGTAGTTTATGCTCGACTATAAGAAAGCTCGGTTGAAATGGAAAAGTTACTGGTTTAAAACACTTGGCAGATGGCGCTCCTGTCCTTTAACCTGTTCGGTCGATCGCCCGCATCATCGGCACGTTTTCTGGAGCTGGTTTGGTAGTTTTATCGCGATCACCGTAACCTCTTACCTTACCGTGAAAACGAACTCTCCGCTGCTGATGGCCCCGTTTGGTGCGACAAGCGTCTTGATCTTTGGTGTCCCTGATAGCCCATTGGCTCAACCGCGTAATGTCATCGGTGGCAATCTTTTAGCGGCTCTCGTAAGTCTGATAATTCTGCATTTTCTCGGTTCTTCTCCCTTGTCAATGGGACTGGCTGTTTCGACTGCGATCGGGGTCATGCAACTTACCGGAACGGTACATCCCCCATCGGGAGCCGTTGCATTAGTAGTCATGATGACCCAACCCAATTGGCAATTCCTGCTGACACCTGCCTTAGAAGGCTCGATGATTTTAGTGCTGTGCGCTGTGATTTTCAATAACTTAGCTGAAGAAAGAACGTATCCAAAACATTGGCTGTAGTGTTATCTTTAACAAAGTAAAAACTTCAAAATCGCTACTACAAAATTGAAGCTATCGCTGCCAAAGATAAACGTTCGAGCAAGAGCTTATCGATTAACTCACGTTTCGAGTTGTCAACTGGTTGTCGGGTTGGATTTTCAACAAATTGTCGTCCACAATTTTGGCATTTGAACCGTTGTTTCTCATAGTGAGTGCGTCCATTTTGAACATTGCTGATGCCGCGCCTGTTTCATCCCGTTACAATTTACTGTAACGAGTTTTTGTCTATCGTAAACAGTGAACAGTCAACAGTGAACAGCGGAGTCAGTGAACAGTGAGTCCAGTGCTTGATGAGGGTTTCCCGACAGAGGCATCTGGCGTAAGCGCAAAGCGCACGCCAAGGGCGAACGCGAAGCGTCTCCGTTCGGCCTCAAGCCGTGCCCGTTCGCGCAGCGTGTCCCTTTGGGACTCAGGGCTCAGGAGATACCCGATAGCCCTCCGGGTTCGCCAGTCGCCTGCGGAGGGAGACCCTCCCGCAGCGCTGGACTCACCGTAAGGCGTGGCGTTAGCCATAGGGTGAACAGTAAACAGTTAACAAAAGAAACAGATCCGTATTTTCTGTTGTAACTGATAACCCTTCGGGGAGAACCTCCGGTTCCGCTGCGCTAACGCAGTCGCCTCTGTCGGGAGACCCTCATCAAGCGCTGGCTCACTGATAACTGGTAACTGGTAACTGATAACTGGTAACTGGTAACTGATAACTGGTAACTGGTAACTGATAACTGATAAAAATTCACCGCAGTCAGCCGAGCAAGTGTCACAGATAATGGGAAAATAATTTTTTATCAGGATAATGATAAAGTATCGCGCTCTGTGCGTGGGCTTATGTCACCAAACTTTGATTCTTCTCTCAAAATTGAAATCAAGCTTGCATCTAACAATCCTGAGTTATTGCATGGACTTGATATATGGTTGCGCTTGGGTTTGATCTCGGATACCCAAGTTAAGCAAATCTGTCGAGAGTTTCTGGTTTGTCGTGTGGAGTTGCAACCACAGACTCTACCTGAACCGCAAGCAGAGACGTTGCATGCAACGTCTCTACTTCAGGATGATGCATTACCGACAGCTAAGAAACCTAATGTTCTTGCTCGGATGTTGCAGTCGCTGGGCGAAGAGTTAAGTGTCCGCTGGCTGCTATTTTTAGGAATGTTTTTAGTGGTGGTATCCTCTGGGGTTCTCGCCGCGAGTCAATGGCAAAGGTTTCCGCCTTCTGGACAATATGGAGTTTTGCTTGCTTATACTCTGAGTTTTTGGGGGATAAGTTTTTGGGCTGGTAGACAGCCTCATTTAAGCTTAACAACTCGAACGCTGCTGATTGTCACACTGTTGTTGGTGCCAGTCAACTTTTGGGCAATGGACAGTTTCAATCTTTGGCAAAATCCTTTGAATTGGGTTGTCATTGCAATAGCTTCTATTACGCTTTCAGCAATTACTTTTTTATTTTGCAACAATCGGCTGTTTTCTACTTATCAGCCAGCTCGAAAATTATCTTTAGTTAATATTCTGGCACTGTCGTATCTACACTGGGGTTGGCAAATCCCAGGATTTCCCTTAATTGCAGTTTATTTAGCAACAGTAGGAACAACTCTCGCTACTATCTATCACACTCGTCACCCACAAAGGCAGACGATTGTAAAAGTTGAAGATCAAAAAACTGAATTAGGTATCAGTCTGTCTTCACTCGTCATTGTTTATGCCTTATTTGTGCTGTTGGTACGAGCGATTTTTGTTGTCCGCGTAGAGATCCAAGAATTGGGTTTAGCTGTTGGTATTTGCGGGTGGCTAGTGACTCGGTTAGCACAGTCAGACAAAGAAACAAGGGTACAAGGGAAAGAACTTTCTTCTATCTCTTTGACTCCCTCCGTCCCTCACCCCCCTCCCTCACTCCCCTGGGAATTACTTGGCGGTATTCTACTATTCCTTGGTTGGCTGGTGTCGGTAAGTGCTACTTTTCCTTGGCAAGCAACGGCTGTTAGTGGTTTGGGTTTGTGGTTTTTCAGTCGGCGCTTGCAGTTGGGTGGTACGCGCGTCGATGTGGGAGCGATTTTCGCTATTGGGTTGGAGACGATTTGGCTGTTATGGTTGTTAGTGCCTTTTGGGTTGCAAGAATGGGCGATTAGCACTGCTACTCAACTAACTCATTCTCAGAATACACCTTGGGCGTTGCTGAGTGTGGTGTTATTTCCCTATCTTGTTTTGATGGTGGCGTTGACGGATAGACTTTATCGCGCTCAAAAGGTGCAATTGGCTGATTTTGGAGAAAAATTAACGCTGGTGTTTGGAATCTCACTCACTGCGGTGAGTTTGGTAAATCCCACGTTACGTTCCTTGAATTTACTTTTATCTGCAATCACTTTAGGAAGTGTCAGCCAGCGACGACTTCCCACCAGAATAAGTCTGGTGTACATGACTCAAATTGCAGGGGTGCTAACGCTTTGCTCAATCATTGACCGCTTTTTTCCTTATCTTAATACACAAGTCTGGGCAAGCATTGTGTTGGCTGTGGCGGTTGCAGAGTGGTTGTTTTGTTGTTTGGGTAATAAAGTCTGGCACAAGAGTGCATGGTACATGGGTTTGGGACTGGCGGCACTGAGCTACACTCTATTATGGATGAATGCTGAACCAGTCTGGTTTGGTTCTGGTAATAACAGTGAGAGTTGGGGTTTGGTTTGGTTAATCACTCCTATAACTTTCACAGGTATAGCTATTCTGGGTTTTAAATCTCCAGCTAGCACAGTAGCACGTCCGACTCTCAATGCTTGGTTGAGTGTCGCCGCTTTGGGACTTGCGCAGTCACTAATGTTACCACTATCTGGAGGTAGATTAATCGGTTTGGCTGTCGCTAGCGCTTTGATGTTTGTTAATACGCGCTATTTGCGACACAAAGTATCTGCGTTAATTACTGTAGGTTTTGGACTGGGTTTCATTGCTGCCCTGTTATGGGAAGGTGTGCCTGGTTTAGCAAGATTATCTTTACAGGGCTGGTTTGTCGTAGGAGGAGTTTGTACAGTTGGTTTATGGCTAATTCGTAAATTGTTAAGCACCAGAGAGAACGAATTAGTAGCTATTTATGCAGAAGCAAGTGACAAGTGGGCGATCGCACTCTGCTGTGTAGAGTTGTTGCTGCTGAGTATTCACTCAACGCTTGTTTATCAAGGGCTAACGAAATCTGATTTTCTCTACTTAACTTCTTCTGCAATAATTCTAGGAGCAATTGTTTATCGCAGTTGGCAGCAACCTAGTAATTGGAGTTTTTATGGTATTGGGTGGTGTCTGGAATTATTGATTGCTGAAGTTTTGGGTTTTGGCGAACGTTCTATTATCAAGATTGCAATTGCTAACATCGCCTTAGGTTTGCTTACTCAACTTTTAGGGGAGTGGTGGCGATCAAAACACCGACTCGAAAAACTTCCCAACCGCTGGCACATTCTGCCTTTGTTGTATGGTGTCTTTGGTGTCGCGTTGCGTTCTTCAACCTTTGCCAACTGGACAGGTTTATCTTCTGTTGCTGTGGCTTTCATTGTTATTGGAGTTGGGCGACGGCGTCGAGAATTAAAACCCCTACTGTATCTGGGACTGATTGGGATATCAATTTCAGCATATGAACTTTTATTCTATCAACTCTTGCAAGCACCACCAGGAGGAGCATATGGCGATGGCTTAATTGCTATGTCTGTTCTTGGCACTGGCATTATGTATGCATATCGCCTTCTTTCGCCTTGGCTTGTAGACTACTTACGCCTAAACAGCAAAGAACTGAAAGTTGTTGCTCATATTCACTGGATTCTTAGTAGCTGTTTATTACTTTCTGCCACCTTCACCCCCATTGCAATAAACCAACTTGTAGGCTTGGGAACAAGTATATTTCTGATTCGTTATGCCATTTTTCAAGGACGCTACCATCCACAATCTACAATGGCACAAATGTGGGTTTACCTTGGCTTGCTAGAGATCGCAGGGTTCAGAACTTTCTGGATTTATACAGCAGTAGGACGCTTATTTGCTGAATCGTTACTTCCTTGGAGAGCGCCAATAGCTTCTGTTGTTGCCTACTTTCTCTACATTTTACCTTGGGAACGGTGGGGTTGGTCTAAAAGACCTTGGCAAAACGCTGCATATATTTTGCCATTGATATATCTGTGGGAAAGTCGAGGCGAAATTTATCCAGTCGGCTTGCTGATCACAGCAGGGTTTTATGCTTTTATTGCCAAGGTTTCAAAACAATTCCGTTTCACCTATGTCAGTGTAGTTCTAATTGATTGGGCGCTGTTTCGTTGGTTTTGGGACTTACATCTGACTGATGCTTTGTGGCGTGTCATTCCGATTGGCTTATCACTGCTGTATGTTGCTCAATTCGATCCTAGCCTGAGAGAATTTCCAATGAAACCAAGTCGCCACTCGGTGCGGCTACTGGGCTGTGGTTTAATTTGTGGATGGGCTATTATCTTTCATCAAGATACGGCATTTATACCCGGATTTTTGAGTCTTATCGCCATTTTTGCAGGATTAGCTTTGCGAGTGCGGGCTTTTCTGTATGTTGGTACAAGCAGCTTTTTTATCACGAGTTTCTATCAGTTGGTGATTTTTAGCTTGCATTACCCATTTTTGAAATGGGTAGTTGGCTTGCTTGTTGGTATCATCCTAATCTCGATTGCTGCTAACTTTGAAACCCGTCGCGAACAGATTAATTCCTTACTTCGCAACTCCAGTCAGCAATTGCAGGAATGGGAATAGTTTTGGGTGTTTTGTCAATATACAGGAATCCGGTTTGGTTTATGAATGAACTCGTTTCCCACACGCTGTAAAAAGTCACGCTAATAACTTGACAAAACAGAAAAGTTTAAGTCATCTTTTTCAAGTAGACATTGCAATATGTTATGAAGTATACGAAATTCATGCAGCTAAAACAAGCAGTTACATTCTTGGTTGTGTTATTTGCATCATTTCTACTGGTTGTGGGATTTAGTACTGATGAGGTTAATGCTCAGCCCACTCAACGCTATCGTGAGCCGATCACGCAGCCAACAGATGGACCAGTGAGCGATGATCCTGCACCAAGCCCTACGCTACAGTCTGCACCTGTTACATATACTGCCACTATTCCTGCTAATGACAACTTGGGTTCCAAACTAAAGGTTTCATATACTGTACCAAAACTGAGTGTGAGCGGAAACATCAGTCTCCCTAATCCCTGCTGGGGTTTGCAGAGTGTATCAATTAGCTCAATTAGTGGAAATAAAGCTGAGGTAGTGTACAAAGTAAAAGAGCCAAATGTGGGAACATTTTGCTCTCAAGTAGTGAAGACTGTCGCGATTAACACTTCCAGCAAGGTCAGCTTGTCAGAAGATAAACTGAAGCAAGATGGCTTATCTTCTTTAGTAACTGCCAGAAGAGTTATAGTTCAGTAATTTAACAATATTAAAATTAATGTTACTCCGCTAATTATCATAGTGGAGTATTTTTTATCAAGAAAAATAGGTCTGACTCCTGTATATGTGGCTGATGGGCTTAAGTCCAACCTACCCAGTACATATCTAAAACAAATGGTTTCAAACCAAGGGTTTTCACCCTCTCATTCTGTTCTTGATAAATAGAACTCTCTATGCGCCACTAGCACTAGTCGTAGTCTTTACAACATCCCACTGTTGTATCAAAGTCATAACCCCAGTGCTGACATTTATGGTGTAGAGATTATTAGGTGTCACATATCGAGGGGCACCAAGGGCATATATTTGGTCTCCTGAAGCGCTGGCTAAGGTGCTAAAGCCACTATTCCAAACCTTACCATCAATTGTCAATTGCGCTCCTGGGCTTACTTGTCCTTTTGTCAAATCCAACTGCACCAAACTTGTATTACCTTGTTGCGTAAGATTTGTCGTATAAATTATTCCATTTGACTCTGCAACATTATCCAACTTCGACTGGGCTAGATTATCGAATCGCTCGCTAACAGGCAGTGTGATGTTATTAATAGTATTAATCGCTCCTGTATTAGCGTCGATATTAACTAGTGTGGATGACGTTTTGTCACTTCTGTGCGTTAGACCGACAAGCGAGCCATCATTAGTAACCAAGACATTTGCGAGGTTCTGGTCGTTTGCGAGTCCAGAGATAGGCGTGCTTGTTGGAGACTGACCTACAGTGACAGTCAATAACCGAGGGGAATTATTTCCTTTGGCGGCACTTTTGAGCGGGCTAATGCTTAGTACAAATTTGTTAGAACCTAAATAACTGATACTATTCAATTGTTCGCCAGACTGTATAGAAACACTAGTTAGCTCCTGAATTTGTTTAGTTGCTAAGTCTAAGGACTGTATGACAAGTTGTCCGGCTTTAGGAACGCGTACACCATAGATAATCGAGGATGTTTGTGCAACAGTTCTTTTGCCGAGATACCCAAGCCCAGCAAATGTTGCGGTTGCAATCACCAGCTGACCAAACTGTCGTCGTGTTAGCTTCAACATGTTTGTACTCTTGTTGACTAAATTTTATTATCCAAAGGTAGTCTGAGTGAATTGTATCAAAAATAACCAGTAATTGCAAAATCAATGATTCAGGATTTGTGCGCCCAATGTACTATGACTTGCACAATCATCAGAATTGGTGAAAAAATTGTACGGCGAGTCGCTCCGCTCGCATTCTCCCTTACAAAAAATCTTAGAGGATACCAGTGAAAGTTTTAGTTATAGGTAATGGAGGGCGGGAACACGCCTTAGCTTGGAAACTGTTACAATCAAAGCAAATTGAGCAAGTTGTGTGTGTGCCAGGAAACGGGGGTACAGCAAGTATGGAAGGTTGCCAAAACCTTTCTTTGGCAGTAGACGACTTTGAGGCGATCGCTCAATTTGCCAAAGACCAGAACATAACTCTTGTTGTGGTCGGACCAGAAGTACCTTTAGCAAAAGGCATTACGGATTATCTCAAATCTGTTGGTCTAATGGTTTTTGGTCCAACGAAAGCAGGTGCGCAAATTGAGGCAAGTAAGGCTTGGGCAAAAGCTTTGATGCAGGAAGCAGGAATTCCGACAGCACGGGCAGCGGTATTTACGGAAGCAGCCGCAGCGAAATCTTATGTAAAAGGTCAAGGAGCACCAATTGTTGTCAAAGCCGATGGTTTAGCGGCTGGTAAAGGTGTCATCGTTGCCCAAACAGTGGAACAGGCACATGCGGGGATTGATGCCATGTTTGGCGGAGAATTTGGCAGTGCAGGGAAATTTGTTGTTATTGAAGAGTGCTTGACAGGGCAAGAGGTTTCTGTTTTAGCGTTAACGGATGGGTTAACGATTCGTCCGTTACTGGCTGCTCAAGATCATAAGCGGATTGGTGAGGGCGATACAGGGGAAAATACTGGTGGTATGGGAGCGTATGCCCCAGCGCCGATCGCGACACCAGAGTTGATGGCAAAAGTTCAAAAGCAAGTTTTAGAAAAAGCGATCGCCATACTCAGGAAAAAAGGCATTGACTACCGAGGTGTGCTTTACGCTGGCTTAATGATAACTCCTAATGGCGATTTTAAGGTTTTGGAGTTTAACTGTCGCTTTGGCGATCCAGAAACGCAAGTTGTGTTACCTCTGTTGGAAACACCCCTAGAAGAATTAATTCTAGCTTGTGTTGAGCAACGTTTGGCTCAAATGCCACCCATCGCTTGGAAGCAAGGTGCAGCTGTCACAGTTGTTGCTGCTTCTGGTGGTTATCCTGGAGCATATGAGAAAGGAAAAGTCATTACTGGTATTCCGGAAGCACAAGCACTGGGAACCACTGTCTTTCATGCTGGGACAAAGGCATTCCCAGGCGGGAGCGAGAAAACGAGACAAGTGGTGACAGACGGAGGTCGGGTATTAAACATTACTGCAGTTGGAGAAAATTTTGAGCACGCGCTTACCCAAGCGTATGCTGGGACGCAGTGCATTCACTTTGAGGGAATGTATTACCGAAGAGACATTGGTCACCGAGTTAAATAAGACAAAGGGAGTGAGAGGAAAATATTTTCTCTCCCCGCAACCCAAGGGCAACCCAAGCGCTTCCTTCCTCTGCTTCTTTGCTCTTTGTTACGTGTTTGTCTAGAAACTGTTAATTTTTATTTATTGGGCTAGTTTCAATTCCTAACAGGGATGAACAAATAACTATCCCTTCCCTAACAAGTTAAACCTTGATAGGTCTTAGGTAAATCATATACTATCCTATGATCCTCATTGTCAGCACTATAATAACGATTTTTTAAGATGCTAACTGTTTTAAAAATAATCAAAGAAGCAATTGTCAATTGGTGGTTGGAGTTCACTCTCCAGACTAAACTTTTAGCAGCCGCTACTTTGGTAGTCTCTCTGGTGATGAGTGGTTTGACCTTCTGGGCTGTGAATACAATTCAGCTGGATGCACGTGTAAATGACACTCGCTTTGGTCGTGATCTTGGGCTGCTGCTGGCGGCTAACGTTGCTCCGCTCATTGCTAATGATAATCTCACTGAGGTGGCAGAATTTTCCCAACGCTTTTATAGCAGCACCTCTAGCGTGCGTTATATGCTTTATGCTGATGACACAGGGAATATTTATTTCGGTATTCCCTTTTGGCAACCGGAGGTGGGAACATCCCTTGCCATTGAACGGCGGATAGAACTGCCCGATGATTATGCTGCTGATGCCGAAAAGCCGATGGTGCGACAACATCGATCGCCAGACGGGGAAGTCACCGATGTGTTTGTTCCACTAACTGCGGATGGCAAATACTTGGGTGTGTTGGCAGTTGGGATCAACCCTAACTCAGCTGCAGTCATCTCATCAAATTTCACTCGTGATGTCACCATTGCTGTTTTTATCTCAATTTGGGTGATGGTGATTTTGGGAGGGGTGATTAATGCTTTGACAATCACCAAGCCGATAAAAGAGTTGCTGGTGGGGGTAAAACAAATTACTGCGGGGAATTTCAAACAGCAAATTGATTTACCACTAGGGGGCGAACTTGGGGAGTTAATTCTCAATTTTAATGAAATGGCAGAGCGCTTGGAGCGCTATGAAGAACAAAATATTGAGGAACTGACAGCGGAAAAAGCTAAGCTAGAAACGCTGGTTTCCACAATTGCTGACGGAGCCGTCTTGATTGATAATAGTATGCAGGTGATTTTAGCGAACCCCACAGCACAGAGAATTTTCGGCTGGGAAGAGGCTAAACTCGTAGGCGAAAATGTTTTACATCACTTGCCTGCAGCGGTAGGAATGCAAATTACCCGTCCCTTATATGAAATAGCAACCGGGGAATGCGAAAGTGCTGAATTCCGTATACCGCTGATTGAACCTATCAAGCGCACTGTCCGCATTCTGATGACAACAGTTCTTAACCAGCAAAGAGAGAGTGTTAAAGGTATTGCTATTACCGTACAAGATATCACCCGCGAGGTAGAACTTAACGAGGCAAAAAGTCAGTTTATCAGTAACATCTCCCACGAATTGCGAACGCCTTTATTTAACATCAAATCATTTATCGAGACTTTGCACGACTATGGGGAAGACTTGAGTACTGAACAAAAGAAAGAGTTTTTGGTCACTGTCAATCATGAAACCGATAGACTAACCCGCTTAGTTAACGATGTTTTGGATTTGTCAAAGCTAGAATCTGGTCGCAACTATCACTTGAAGGGGGTAGATTTGGCGCAGGCGATCGAGCAGACACTGCGTACTTACCAACTCAATGCTAGGGACAAAGGCATTGAATTAATTCAGGAAGTTGAGCCTCAATTGCCCCTCGTTGTCGGTCACTATGATTTATTGTTGCAGGTGTTGGCTAATTTGATTGGTAATGCCCTCAAGTTTACTAAAGCGGGTGGAAAAGTTGCCCTCCGCGCCCACCAACTTGAACCAAAGTCCAGTTCTCATCATCAAGTACCCAAAGTACGAGTGGAAATTTCTGATACTGGAATTGGCATTGGTCCAGAAGACCAAGAAGCCATTTTTGACCGTTTTGTCCGGGTTGAAAACCGAGTTCACACCCTAGAAGGCACAGGTTTGGGGCTATCTATTGTCAGGAATATTATAGAAAAGCATCAGACGAAAATTTATTTGGTGAGTGAAATTGGCATTGGTACTACTTTTTGGTTTGACTTGGCGGTGTTTGATGAACAAGCGCCTCATGTTCCGAAGTCATATTAAGCTTGGTACGTACCAGGCTTGATATTAAAGATGAAAGAAATACAATCGATAAAATCACCGGAATTTGGGAATTTTATCGATTGCGTTTGTTGAAAGCGCCTGAGGGGCGGCGATCGCAACCCGTTATGAATGAAAGAAACACCTTTTCCCTTACACCCAGGACTTACGCAAAATTATGAAAAAATAAACCGCAAAGGACGCAAAGAGCACGTATGCCTGCGGCACGGCTTTGCCGAACGCGTAGCGTGCGCCTTAGCGCATAGTTAAGAGGGTTTAAAAGAGTTTTTGCGTAAGTCCTAACACCCTTACACCCCTACACTTTTGTGTTTCTTCAGATGCAACCTTTGTTCAACTGCATCAAAGGTCTCGGTTTTTTTTGCAAAGGACCACCGGACTGTATTTCGCCCAAGTTCTGGTGTGGAATAAAAACTAGAACCTGGTACAACGGCTATTCCGACTTCCTCAACCAGGTATTTGGCAAATTCATAATCATCTGCATGAGCGCTGTATTGACTAAAATCACTCATTATGTAATAAGCACCTTGGGGTGGTTGTACGATAAATTGATATTCTTCCAGAATTTTGAGTATGCGATCGCGTCGGGTAGTATATGCTTGTTTTTGAGTCTCGAAGAACGACTCTGGCAATTTCAATCCAGCGACTGCAGCGTACTGGAAAGGGGCTGGTGCACAAATTGTTGTAAAGTCATGTAGCGTCCGAATCGCTGCACTTAAGTTAGTGGGGGCACAGACATAGCCAATCCGCCATCCTGTGATCGAGAAGGTTTTACTCAAACCACTAATAGTTAGAGTTTGCTCAAACATTCCATCAAGAGTTGCTAGAGGAATGTGTTGGTGTTCGTCGAAGGTGATGCGATCGTAAATTTCATCCGTAACAGCAACAACATTAAACTCTCGGCAAAGACTGGCTATAGAATTTAATTCTTCCCTTGTAAAAACACGTCCTGTAGGATTATGAGGTGTGTTAACAATGATCGCCTTGGTTTTGTGTGAAAAAGCAGCTCGTAGACGTTCTGGATCGAGTTGAAAAAAAGGCGGCTCTAATCTCACAAAAACTGGTTTAGCTTGTGCAAAATTAATGGCTGGGAGATAATTATCATGAAATGGTTCTATAACAATAACTTCATCACCCGGATTAACTAAGCTGAGCATTGCCAAGACAATACCTTCTGTGACGCCGCAAGTAACCGTAATTTGCTCCTCTGGGTCATAGTATAAATCGTACAAGTTTTGCAGATTATTTGAAATTGCTTGGCGAAGCTCTGGAATTCCCCAGGTGTTTGTGTATTGATTATGACCTTCTTCCATCGCCACAGATGCAGCCCGAATCAGTTCAGGAGGGGAGGGGAAATCAGGCAATCCTTGAGCCATGTTGATGGCTTTATGCTTGATTGCAAGCCTTGTCATTTCACGAATAACAGAGGGATGAAATTCTTGTAATCGCTTAGCAGATGGATACATTTATTCTCCTGTCGCTGGTATAAACTGTTGTTTTTAAAAATGTAAAGTTCACTATTAACGATATGTCATAAATGAAATTTTATTTGACTTATGCACTTATGAATGTTGTTAAAACTTACGCATATAGCAATCCTAAATGATTTATGAAAAATCTTAAGTATTGTAGGGTGGGCAGTGCTTACCGTATTTTGCTGACTACATCCGGGTTTTGCTAAGCACTGCCCAACGCCAGATACCTACGGAGGGAAACCCTCTCCGTTTGCGTAGCGCCCCCTATGCCTGCGGCACGGCTACGCCTATCGGGGCTAGTTGCACGCCAGTCCCCTCAACGGGGGGAACCCTCCGCAGTCGCCACAACGGTCAAAGCTCGCCGGGGGAAGCTTCCCCCGGCAGACTTTGGGGGAACCCCCGCAAGGCGCTGCTCTCCGCACGGGGCTGGCTCCACAACGGGGGGAACCCCCGCAAGGCACTTCTCTCTGCAGTAATGGCTCCCCTACGTGTCTTATGAATGTTGTTAAAACTTACGCATTGACAAAGTAGGCAAGCTGAAATACAGCCTTGCTTTATGATGTAGACAGAGCAATAATTAAACAGACGAATAACAGAGCCAGCAGCAAAAGTAAAGCTTGATTGCGTTTGATCCAATTTTTCACAGTTGCACCAAAGCTGTTGGCGTAACGCTGCTGCTGCAAGTATTGCTTACTCTCCTCAATATTTTCGTAGAGAATGCATTCTTTGGCAAAAGGACGCTGGGGAAAATTGCAAGTATCGTCAGCGTGGTAAGTGCAGCTGTCGCAGAGATACTCCTTCCCTGTGGCGCGATGTAGAGGAATGCCGGGATGTCCATAAGCTTTCAACTGAGTGCCACAATGAGGACAGGTGACAGCTTGGGAATTCACGGGTTGATGACAGCGAGGGCAAGTTGCAGTGTCCACAAGCGTAGCCTTAAAGAGCAAACATTCTGATTCTAGCTATTTCCTCATATGCATGGGAACAAAATACTGATCGATTTGTTTTCAAGATTCATTCTCTACTTTGTCATCCGTCGTAAAGCCGATGCTGAGGGATACTTACCAGCTTCTACCAAGGCTTGCCGCTCTGGAATTCGTTCATTACTGTTAAAATCTAGAATGCGTACTGTCACTTCTCCAATATCTGTCAGCGGTTGAATCACAGCTTGATCTAGTCGAAAGTGTTCTCCCCAAAAATCTCTACGTGGGTTGAAAAACCGGACGAGTTCTCCAGTACGCCAATTAATCGATCCCAAATCAGTTCCTTTTTGAAGATTGCAGAAAACACAGGCGTAGCAGAGATTATCCTCTGTTGTGGCTCCACCATGTTTGACGCTAATAATATGATCAACTTGACAACCAGAAGATCTATCTACTTCTGTAATCAGGCAGTATTCACAGATGTAGTCAGCACGAGCTGCAACTAAACGCCTAAGTTCTAAATTAACGTAAGGACGAGACATTTTGAATATTTACTCAGCACTAATATACTTATAAGCCCGTGCTTTTGCTAGTGTCATTATATGCTCTAGCGTTAAGAAATGATCTAATTCTCTCTTTTCCTCTGGTGTTAGTTCACCCATTTTGTGTCCGTACACCAAGTCTTCCAAACGCTCTTTTGCTGAATCTGAAAGTTGAAAATTGACGACAGTTTGCGGAGTGGTTCCAGCGGCAATGAAGTCTATAATTTCGTCGTAAACTTTTGTTGTTTGGGTAGGCGTATTCATAGCGCGTGTTTCTCGTTTTTATTATTGTACTTCTATGCTACTTTCCAGGATTTTGCTAGCGTTTGAGGTTCTGGCAGAGGTTCACCAATTTCTAAGGATGTCTCAATTAACATCTCTATCACTTCTTGAGCATTCTTGAGCGCTTCTTCGTAAGTATCTCCGTGAGTGCAAGGCTGCATGACATCAGTAAACTCAGGTAAGAAAACCACATAACATTGGTCTTCTTCTGACCATTGAATGATGATTGTATATTTCATATTTCTTCATATACATTGAATATCAAGTTCTGATGATGACTTATAATTCTCGTTTTACCTCACCCCGCCCTATGCCTAACGGCACGCTACGCTATCGGGCACCCCTCTCCTTATTAAGGAGAGGGGATGGGGGTGAGGTTGTTTTCACTTGATATAATTAGATTATTCTCCAATTTTTTACACGACCTTCAGCAATATCTTTTTTACCCCTCTCAAAAGATTCTATAAAACCTGGAATATCGAGTAATTCTTGGGTTGCGTCTTCAGTCTCTTTGTCTGCTAGGTAACCTAGAAAATCAGCAACCAGTTCTAAGCGTTCTGAAGATAATCCATCAAGATATTGGTTGATTTTCTCACGAATTGTAGTATTGTTCATATTTTTATCGCTCTTCTACTTCTCTAATTCTGCCAACTTCTTCTGAACATACTCCCGCACTTGCTCATCCGGATCATTCTCTGCTCTGTCGCGTAACAGTGGTAAAGTTTGGGGATGGTGAGGATGTTGTTTGATAATTATCTCAAGTGCTGTTTGCCGGGGGTTGGTTTGCCAGGTTGTCCAACGCTCAAAAGAGTCATTGATGGCGCGATCGCACAGAAATTCCAACATCCAAGGCTCATCTTTCCACCCCCAGGCTATCTGTTGCAATGATACCCGTCGCACAGACCAGTCGTAATCAATCTGAGCACAGATTTTAAGGATGCGTAAGGTTTCAGGCTCATCTTTCCACCCCCTAGCTAATGCTTGCACTGCCCCAAATCGCACAGCCGGATCAGGACACTCAGAGCAGGTTTTGAGCCATGCTAAAGTTTCTGAGTCATCTTTCCACGCCCTAGCTAACTCTTGTACCGCTGCTTGTTGTATATCCCAATTCCCATAAAAATGAGCGAGGGTTTTGAGCCATGCTAAAGTTTCGGGGTCATCTTTCCAAGTTATTGCTATTGCTGCAACAGATTGAGTACGAATTTCACGAATTAGCTCGAATTGCTTACCTGAAGCCTGATATTCATCTCCATATCTAAGTAAGTTTTCCAGGTAATTGCGTAATTGATTAGCGACTTCCGCGATCGCCGTCCTATTCCTCACGTCAGAAAGACACTTAGCCGCCAAAAACAAGTTGCTAAATTTCTCTGACTCACCATTTTGCGCCATTAAATATTCCAAAATTTCGCCAACAAATTTTGGCTCAATCATTCCTGCAATCAGCCGCAAAACTTCATGCCAAGTTTCATCCTGCCAGTGTTTGCCAAAAACTTCACTCTTAAGTTCTTCAATCGGTTGATGAAATCCTGAATTTGTTTTGGTTCCAAATCTTGCAGCATGAAATGCTTAAACTCAGCATCTCGCAGCCGTTGCGCTTTATATCCAATCACGCGAGAAGTCACAATCACCTGCACATTGGGATACTCATTTGTGAAGCGGTGAATATCTGTGATAACATCTTCTCGCCTACCAGGATCAAAAACTTCATCCAAACCATCAAACATGACTAAGGCGTTACCAGCCTTGAGTTGTTCTTGCAATTTATGTTGGTTGAGGTGGGCGATCGCACCGCTACATTTATGAAAAAATTCCAGAAAATTACTACATTCTTTATCTTCTCGTCGCCGCATATAAGTGCGTAACTCAATCAGCAAGGGAATCGGTGGAGGATTTTCTATCTTATGAAGTCTATCAAGAGTTTTTTCTACCCAATCTAACGCCAGGTATTGCAATAATGTAGATTTTCCTGAACCTGGATCACCTAAAATTACAATTTTTAACCCCCCATTTCCCCCCTTGCTAAGGGGGGATAAAGGGGGGTGCTTGTCTTCAACAATCTTTTTAACTGAACCTACTGGCTGTTCTAAATAAACTCGCTTGTGATGTTCTAATTCTTCTAATGCAATTTCTTCTGCTTCGAGTTCGTTCTTTTCTCGCAATCGTCGGAGATGTTGTTTGGGGAGTTCGTGGACTTGTGGTAAAACTTGGTGAACTTCCCGCACGTTTTGAGGAATAAAGATTCGCCATAGCCGCAATTCATTATAGGCGTAACCGCTGGTATCTATACTATCTAGTTTTAGATTGGCGTAGGACTCGCGAATTGCTTCTTGATATTGTTTTAAATTAAAGTCGGGGATAATTCCGGCAGTCTCTGTTGTGTTTTCTGCGATTTTTTCAATATTTTGGGAATCCAGAATCGCTCTCAGTTCAGATGAGTCCTGAATAATTGCTTTAACTTTTTTTACGTAACGCTTACCAAGCTTTGTCCAATCAAATTCGCTTGGCAAAGCTAACAAATTCTGTTCGTTCCAAATCTTTTTTAACTTTATTGTATTTAGAGCATGACATTCATCATGAAAAGGAGTTCCCAGTATTTCTTTAACTTTTTTCTCATTCAGGAATTTTTGTAGCGGTTTGTTATAATCCCTAACTTGGTTATCAGGAATGTCAGCATCTTGTAACTCTTGCTGCACGAGTGACAAAAACTCTTTAAGTGCTTTCCCAGCAGCAATATCTATTTCTTCTTTTTTTAGTTTCTCTAAAATCTGGCTGGGGATAGCTTTCAATACATCTTTGAGTATATCTTTTAATAAATCTTTGCCTACATCTTGGGCAAATTGTTTCATCACTGGTTGGAAGAGGAACCCAACAGCAGTACTAACTCCCCAAGCGGTTAAAAAGTCTATAGGCATAATACTCGTGTTTGTTCAGTTATTGATTAAGAATATATACACCTGATTGAGTCATGTTTCCTGATTGTCACGTAATTTTTAGCAATAGGACAACCTTAGGCGCATTTAGTAAAACAAATGTCAATAGTCTAAACATATTATTTGACGCAGGTTCTCGTCCGCCTAGGACTGTAAGTCCCAGGCTCATAGGCGAAGTCCATTAAAATGGACTAAGAGTGGAACTGATTTTTGAGTAAATTTAAACACTACTTCATATAAGCATTAATGGTCTACTCGTAATGACGTAAGACATCAGTTAAAACAGACTGGGTAGTCTTTGAGTCCGTTTTAACGGACTTTGACTATAAGCCTTGAACTTGAGTTCAAGGCGTACTAATCGGTGAGATGCAAAATTTGAGTTAACCAAGAGTCTGCGGATCTATCCCTAACTCACGCAATTTATCTGCCAGCCTTCGTGCTTGTTGTTCTGCTGCTTTTATCCGTTCTTCTGGCGTGGGATGCGGAAATTTCCGCACTTGAAACTTACTTGAGTGTTTGTTGGGGCGGAACTTTCACCTTCAGTTGTTCGATTATCACACATTTGATCCTTTGTGTGTGTTTGTCAGAATAGAGGTGTAGTCTATATTAATTATCCTTGCACCATAGGTCTATAAGGTAGATTTATGATAAAGGGGCGTTTGATTTGAAAAAAGTGATAGAAAGGAATTATGGACAGCAACAACAACTGGATGAAGCAGTTATTTACGATAGGTCTTGGAACAACGTCCTTGGTAGCAGACAAACTGCGGGAAGCGAGTGACCAACTTGTTAAGGATGGTAAGCTCGATCCTGAGCAAGCGAAGGCGGTTATGGATGACATGGTACAGCAGTTGAAGTCGGAGCAGGGAAATTTGGAGGGAACTATGCAACGACAACTGCGAAATATGCTACAGGACTTGGGGGTACCTCGTCAGTCGGAAATGGACGAACTGCGTGGTAGAATTGACCGTTTAGAGCGTCAAATGCGTGATTTAGAAAATAAGCTTTGGCGTTAAGGGTCGCTTTGTGGTTTACACTAAATTTTGTCCTACTGGTTATCCTAAAGTACCCAGAATACTGAGTAAGGAGGATTAATTTTGAAAGCGATTTTACTCAGCGTGGGTTTCATGCTGGTTTGTGTTTTGGCTCTGGTATTTGCGCAAATAAGCGGTAACAAACAAGATACCGCTGTTGCTAGCCAGTTGGTTGAAACAACACAAGCACCCATCCAGGTACAAGAAAACAATACCCTTATTGCGAGTAAAAATATGTCTGATGATAATGTCGTCACCACGCCCTCTGGACTTAAGTACACTGAGTTAAAACAAGGGACTGGCGCGACTCCTAAAAAAGGACAAACGGTTGTGGTTCACTACACCGGGACTTTAGAAGATGGTACCAAGTTCGATAGTTCACGCGATCGCGGTCAACCCTTTAGTTTTAAACTTGGTGTTGGACAAGTGATCAAAGGCTGGGACGAAGGACTGAGTACTATGAAAGTAGGCGATCGTCGTAAATTAATCATACCTTCTGATTTGGGTTATGGCGCTCGTGGTGCAGGTGGTGTTATTCCACCCAACGCTACTTTGATTTTTGATGTGGAGTTGCTGAAAATTCAGTAATGACTCATCGTTAGTAGTTTGTTGTTAGTTATTATCATAACTATTAATAACTTGCCACGAACTACTAATTCATTTTCAATAATCAGTTATCAGTCATCAATTGCTTGATAACTGTTAAGCGTTCCCTGTTCCCTGTTAAGCGTTCCCTGTTCCCTGATTTAATAATTATTCGGTCTGGCAAAATTTTTAAACTTCGTCAATTGTGGATCAAACAAGAGTTTAACAGTACCTGTTGGACCATTACGGTGCTTAGCTATGATCACCTCAGCAATTCCTCTATCTGGGCTATCGCTGTTATAGTAATCGTCTCTGTACAACATAATAACTAAATCCGCATCTTGCTCAATACTTCCACTTTCTCTCAAATCAGATAACATGGGACGCTTGTTCGTACGTGATTCTACTCCTCGACTCAACTGAGATAAAGCAATCACTGGAACACTTAATTCACGCGCTAAACCTTTAAGACTTCGGGTAATTTTTGATAGTTCTTGCACGCGGTTATCGCCCCCTCCTTCCATTAATTGCAAGTAATCTATAATAATTAGTCCTACTTCTGTATTTAATTCTGTTTGCAAACGCCGCGCTTGACTTCGCATTTCTGTAACTGTAATATTTGGCGTATCATCAATATGAATTGGCATATCAGAGAGCATACCAATCGCACGACTTAAAGGTTCCCATTGAGTTTGGCTAATGCGTCCACTCCGCAAATAACTCGTTTCAATTCCCGCCTCACTTGCTAGCAACCGCTGCGCCAGTTGTTCTTTTGACATTTCTAAGCTGAAGATAGCAACTGGTAATTTATATGAAGCAGCAATGTTATGAGCAAGATTGAGACAGAAAGCGGTTTTTCCCATTGAAGGACGACCAGCAACAATAATCAAATCAGAACGTTGAAAACCGCTAGTCATACCGTCTAAATCATAAAAGCCGCAAGGTATTCCCGGTAGGGCGATACCTTGATGGCGAGTTTCAATATCTTGGAAAGTATTAATCAGGGTGTTAGAAATGTGAACCAGACCGACTTGGGGACGTTCTTGAGTGATACCAAAGACTTTTTGTTCTGCTTGATCTAAAACAGTTGGTAACTCAGTTTCTGTCTGATAACCTAGATGCACAATTTCATTTCCAGCTTTAATTAATCGACGCCGCAGGTATTTTTCCATAATTAAATCTGCTAAGGCATCGATATTAACGGCTGACACTGTACGATCTACTAGTGAAACTAATTTATTTCTACCGCCAACACGGCTTAGCATATCGTGGTCGTTTAGCCAATTTATGACTGCAAGCAAGTCTGTAGGTTTACCTTGAGTGTGTAACCTGACAGCGGCGTGATAGATATCTTTATGAGCGTTCAGATAAAAGGCTTCTGGAATCAGGCGATCGCTCACTCTACTTATCGCTTCCGGATCTAGCAAAATCCCCCCCAATATTGCTTCTTCCGCCTCAATGTTTTGGGGAGGGAGGCGATCCATACCATGACCTTGAAAGTTAAGTTCTTCAGACATAAATAATAAGTAGAAATTTTAGATTTGATATTATTTTTAAATTTTTCATCTTATAAAGTAAAATATACATTTTTAATATGTGTCCTGTTTGAATCGTTTCCACCCGTTGAGATGAATAACTGATATAAAAGTAAATATTCCATACGTGGGGTTCGTTAATGTAGTGTAACGCACCATGTTAGCAGTGTGTGGAGATAGCAAAATTAACATAATTTAAAATATGCTCAGAAGATGTTTGGAAAGTCTTAAGGAGTAGACAAATTGTCGTATATCCACTCTAAACCTCCTCAAAAGGGGAGCGTAAGCAGTACGGTTTGGTTAAGGGGTAAAGGTGCTTCCTTCTTGTTTTAACCCTTGCTTTTTAACTTTTTCCCAACGAGCGGAGCGTGAATTAAGTTGTGCTTATCCAAACCGTGTTGGGAGCGTAAACGCCGTTCGAGGTTCCCTGGTTGAGTGCGACTGGCGTCAACAACGCCTCAATCTGTGCATGTGGCGTCCCGTCATAGCCTTTGTTGATTTAGGGGAATATTGAAGGTCCAGGTATGAAAACAATACTTCTAAAACATCCTCTGAGAGTGAATATAGCGCTTCTGGTGTTGAGTGCCGTAACACGTGCTGTAGTGAAAGTACATGCACTTTCACATTATGTAATTCAAATGAGAAGCGCTATATTTTCATCAGTTATCAAAGAATCATATATTAAATTAATATTAAATCTTAAATAATAAGATAGCAATTAGCTTCATTTATACTTGTGTCATTTTTTGTTTAAACTAGACCTATCATTTTTAGCTAGTAAATACACGGTATTTCTTATAAAGAGTTATTAAACTATACAAAAAAATACAATCATTTTTTTGTGTGAATATTGAATCCAAAATGATTACTACTTCAGTCTTAAGCTTTTCAATAAATTTTTGAGTATATATGACAACTTTTACAATATAAACGGTCATGATATTTTCATCATACTAAACTAGTGTCTTTTTTTACTTTTTGTGTTATAATATATCTCTATAACAAGACCTGAATTGAGTTAAATAGTGTAGTAGTATTTTAAAAAATGTAGTTTTAAAGACGCAATTTACGCAGATAAATAAAGTAAATTAATTGTCTATCTTTGTCTGTCTATCTTACGCGACTTTACCCTGGCTTGCGAGAAGCTGCGCTTCTCATGCTACAGCCCTATGACTGTTCTTTTAGTCACCAACAGGTGGTAAATCCGTTAAGGAAGGCTGTCTCACCGCCTTTTAAGTATATAAAATGTATTTTATTTGACATCAGTCAAATTTGTGGCAAGGATTGTAAGAGAATCTCAAGAATTCGGGATTAGTAAGGGGGTTTTTTTAACATGTTGAGTAACCAATTTCAACGATTGGAGCAAGAGGATGATATTCTTTTTTTAGGAGATCAAATTTTTAATGCAGTTCAAATAGTTAAGAAATTCCTTGAATATTTTGAGCCAAAGGGAAATGATTTAAATTTTTCTTGTCAAGACAAGTTTGTTAAAAAATATTTCAAAAAGAGAAATGTAACAGGTATATTTAATCGAGTTGAGTGGGAATTTTACCTGAGATCAGAAATACAATGTGAACTGCTTCTTCCCAATAAAAATCGTAGACAAAAAGGGAAACTTGAAATTAGGGTTACTTTAGAATTTTCTTCATTAAACAAACAATTCTCATCTGTCAATGATGGTGGAAGCCTATCTCATTCTCTATCAATCACAGATAGTAAGACTTCAAAAGATTTTGAGATAAAAGTTTCGTTAGATTTCTATCCTGAGGAAAGATTGCTAGAGGAAATTTCTCACCAAGAAAAAACCACAGAGTCAGGATTGAGAAAATGGCCTAGGGAGACGCTGCGCGTAAGTCCTTTTGAGATAGATGCTCGTAAAAAAGGTATACACGAATACGGTATACACGAATACCTAGCGTCTCTCTAGGAGATGCAAAAGGACTTTTATACAACTGGTTTAGCCATAGTTGTGCTTAAAGAGGATAACTGATATTCTGTTATCCTCGATATGCTGTTTTTATAGGTCAAAATTTGCCTAATTCTTGAGCTTAGCAACGGGTGGATTTTTCTGTTGAGGTAAGTTGTGTTTCAGAAAGTCCCCTCGCAAACCGTAGCTAACTAATCCCATATACTCATAAAACATGAGCATTGCTTTTTTACTCGCAGTAAATTGCGATGGTATGGGAGTTGTATGGGACATGACTTCAAACCCTACACTTTTAAAAGTCAATAGCGAGCGCACCATATGAGGAGAATCTGTGACTAGCAGAATTTGCTTGATTCCGCGTGGTTGCAGGATAGATGCGGTGAACAGTGCGTTTTCCTTGGTGGTTTGAGAACAGTGTTCTTCGCCCAATGCAGCATCAGGAATACCTTTTGCTTTGAGTTGTTGGACAATTTCCGAACCATCTCCTAAACCACTGGCAAAAATGAATGGTGCCCGATGATTCCTCCAAAGTTCAGCTGCAACCTCAACCCTTGAATCTCTAAATGGTACGCCCCGTCCGAGTACAACAATTGCATCTGCACTTGTACCAGGATCAGGGGGAATAAAAGTAACTAATCCTTTTTTTGCGACAGCGATGGTGAGTGGGAAAGTGGCAGAAAAGTAAACCACGAGTAACACAGTTCCCAAACCACTCCAAAAACGTTTCCAGCGCAGGCGTGGAATCATCCAAGGTAAAAAGACTAAAGTCAAGAGTGGCAATACAATAAATATTGGTGTCATTAGCCAGTGGGAGAGCGTTGATTTCAAGACAAGCCACTGACTAACTGAGCGATTGCACAAAGTACCCACCCCAAACATGTGAACACACAAAGCTTGGATAACCATTGAAGTGAACTCCACATACTGTAAAGGCACTTCTTGTCATCGTAGCTAAATCTTCATTTCATGAACTGTTAATTATGAACGCCTGCGTTTAGGGTAGTTAACAGTCTAAATCGAATAATAGAGTGGGAACGATTTTGCATCCTTCGGCTTTACATACACTCGCTGTTGCGCTTCCAACTTTAACTCGTCAAACCCTTCCCGCGTCAAATGAGCTATAACCATTTGCCCATCATCCAAAGTCAACTGTGCTTGCACTTGCCAACCCAAATGTATCAACCTACTAACAGTAGCTGATACTGTAGAATCGTTGGCGATCATTTCCACAATCACATCTTGCGGACGCAAAAATATTTCTGAATGTTAGGTGCCATATAATATCGTATCAGTTGCTGCCCGTAAGAAAGTTGTAGAACTTCTGGTTCTTCCACCTTCGACTTATAAGTCCCCCTATGTCCAGAGGAAATATCACAGATGCAGTTAAACACGTCTATTTTGGTTGAAGCAAATGCGAATCATCTTATATAGCAAGCCCGGTTGTCATTTGTGTGAGGGTTTGCAGGAAAAACTAGAACAGATACAAAACCTCAAGTTTGAGCTAGAAATCCGGGATATTACGACTCGTGAAGATTGGTTTCAAGCTTACCAATACCAGGTGCCAGTGCTTTTTTTAGCAAACGCTAGAAGTACAGAAGGCACACAGGAGCTACCTTTGCCTCGTCCCTCTCCTAGGGCAACAGTACAACAATTGGAAAATATGCTTCAGAAGTATTTATAACTAAGGTGTAGGCGAATATACTATACCCTAAACCGCTCTTTGTCGTTTCAATTTCTTCTTACCCAAAGGGTTGGGATGAACCCGGACAAAAACGGACAACCTTCTACAAAATCCTCACTAAAAACGACGAACTTGGAGCATTTTGAGGCGGTTATTGACGATATTTTCAACAATAGAACAGATCAACCGCCTCAAAATGCTAAGGTTGTCCGTTTTTGTCTAGGAAAAATGTAGCGGCAACATGGTGTTATTTTTACATTAAAAAGCGCTTGATAATTTTTTTAGCTCAAGCGCTTTTTTGTATAATTGTATACCAATTCACTTTTTGTGCAACATTTGAAACTCGCAACACTCTGCTGGTGAGACAAATTGCGAATATAACTTGTGCCAAACATATTGTGAAATGGTATCACTCCTTGCATTAATAAAGATTAAACTCATACCATGAAACGCGGAATTAGATGAGTGACAGTTTATCAACTGACCCTAGTAGATAAGTAGTTAATTTATCAAACTTCCTCCATCTTCTTGCGGAGACTGAGCGGTCTCATGTCAGTCCAAACTTCTTTGATGTAATCTAGACATTCTTGTTTGGGGCCACTTTTTCCAGCATCTTTCCAACCAAGTGCGTTGTCCCGGTCGGCGGGCCAAATAGAATACTGTTCTTCGTGATTGACTACAACTTTGTAAATTGTTGTGTCGTCTTTATCATCTTGATACATTTTTATCTCCGTTAATTTTGGTAAACTGGAATCTCGAACAAAAGTGTATTTTTACAAAACTCTTGCCATTCTGTTGTTACATTGTCGAAAATGATATTTTCGTCCTTGAAAATACCATGTGTGACGACATAGTTTTCTTGCAGATAAAGAAAGTCATCATCGGTTAGTTCTCTATTGATTTCGACTTCCTGACCATCGACTTGTTGCTTTTCTTTTCTTGTATTTTCTGAATGCTCAATCCACTGATTGAACTGACGTAATTTTTTTAGAGAGTAAGCTTTGCAGTATTTTCCCATTGTTGCCATAGTTTTACCTTCTTTTTATCCAGTTAATTAGCATTAGTAGATTTATTCGTGCGAAGTGTTACTCTGTGGGTTAATTATACACTTGCAGCAGGCTGCAAAAATGCCATCAGGAGCGATCGCCACCAGATCCAAATGAGTCTGTATGTGTAGTGACTCCGCAGGTATTTGTAATGTTGGACTGTTAAGTTATGGTGATTCCAGGCGTCGATAAACGACTGTTTGTGCATCTCTACCCATGCTTCGGCATCTTGTTGAGGTTTAACTTGGCGGAGGATAAAATTTGCTGGTAACTGCGCTTCTGGAATGGGTTTTTTTCCGCAATTGTAAATCAGTTTCGCTTTCATCAAAGCGAATTGTTAGACTAATCATCAATTCCTTTAAACAGCTTTTATGTTTCAGCCAATTTGTCAGAGGAAGTAGGCAAGAAACCTCCGTCTCGCAGTTCCCTTACACTATCCTTAACAGCCTGAATAATGCAATCAATATCTTCATCTGTATGGGCTGTGCATAGGTAACCAGTTCCATTAAAGAGGAGAATTCCCTTGTCGAACAAATGATAAATTAATAGATTCATAGTTTGCGATATAGCAGAATTCCCCGCTTCTTCAGAATTCCTTGAAGAAGCAGTACCGAATAGTGAGCCAAAATTCGCCATTCGGATGGGTACTTCATCTTCTTCAAAGTAAGTATTCAAAGCTTGGATGAATTGTGATGTGCGTTGATTCAACTGCTCTTGAAGGGCTGGTCCTTGAGTTTTAAGATGTCTAAGAACCGCTCTTGCAGCAGCCATAGCTAACGGATGCTTACAGAATGTACCTGCAAAAAACGTTGTTTTTGCTTGTGGGTAGGAAGAATCTCCATAACTCCAGATACCCCCATCGATAGCATCCATATAAGCAGCTTTGCCAGCGATGACTCCAATCGGCAAACCCCCACCAATAATCTTTCCATACGTCGCTATGTCTGCTTCAACGCCAAAATATGCTTGAGCACCACCCGGATGAATGCGGAAGCCGGTAACCATTTCATCGAAGATTAGGATGATTCCTAATTCTTTTGTTAATTTCCTCAGCTGTTGGAGAAATGTTTTGGGCTGTAAGTCCGGTCGGCTATTTTGTACAGGTACAACTAGAACAGCTGCCAATTCTTGCTCATGAGCTTTGATCGCTTCTAGTGATTGAGGATTCCCGTAATCTAAGACTAAAACATCTTTAACGATATTTGGCGGTACTCCAGGAGCAATTGGCACTGCACGTAAATTTTCGTCGTCTACGCTTTGTGCTTTAACTAGCGTTCCATCAAAATGACCATGATAGGAGCCTGAAAAGATGACAATTTTGTTGCGATCTGTTGTTGCTCGTGCCAAGCGTATCGCCGTCATAACGGCTTCTGTGCCTGTATTACTAAATGCTACCCGCTCCATCCCAGTGAGTTCAGAAATTAACTCTGCTACTTCACCAGCAAACTCTGATTGCGGACCAATCTGTATTCCTTTCTCAAGTTGCTCTGTCAGTGCTTCTTTGATAAAGGACGGATTATGACCAAAGAGATTTACGCCAAAACCCATCATGAGGTCTATATATTCGTTACCATCAATGTCCCATATCTTGGAACCCAAAGAGCGCTTGCCAACAATGGGATAGCATATCTCCTTCATCATTAGATTGAACCCATCTGACGCTCTTGGGTCAGCCAAAACTTGGCGACAGGCTTGCGTGAGTTGTTTTGATGTTATTGTCCGCTTGGTATAGCTGTTAATAAATGTTTCTAAATACTTCTGTTGATATGGATTAAGACCTTCAGTGGATAACAATTTTGTGGTTTGTGTCGAATCAATTTGTGATAATTTGTTTTGTACTGTAGATTCTTGTGTCGCCATAAGAGCTTATATCCTTTTTCAGTTTAAATTGCTAATACAATCAGATTTGTTGACATTTTGATTTCCAACCCCTATGAATGATGAGTCGTACTTAGCATTGACAGAATTATGAGTATTTTTCGAGAGTCATTACACCTGAATGTTACGCTGTAGACCATCTATAAAACCCTTTTGAATTAGATAAGAAAAGTAAGTACTTAGTAACTGATTATTTATTGGTGGACAGACGATAGAAGTACCAGCCAGTCCATTAAGTGTATTCTCGCAGGCAAAATGTAAAACTGCTGATGGAGATGTTTTCTCTTCAGCATTACTTGACGCAAAAAATGGTACTAATGAATACAAAGGATGTTTCTGTGAACTTTTAGTCATATTGAGTAACTCTGCTCGCCAATCTTCATAAGTCATCTGCTTAATTGGATAGCCTTGTGAACAAATCTGGTCGATAAGCATACTTGAGTGCAGAAGCTGGGGATTAACTAAGTGAAAAGCCTTTCCTAGGGATTTTTCCTGTCTCGATAAATGGACGATCGCTTTGCTTACATAATCCACAGGAACTATGTTCTCCCTAATGTCCCTATCTGGCACACTTCCCAGTTGGATACAGCCTATTATTAATCTGTACAAGAAGTCATTTGTATTAAATACACCAGTTTGGCTATGTCCTGATATACGTGATGGTCTATAAATACAAACAGGAAGCCCTCGCTCACCCGCAGTTTTTACTAATTTTTCGGCAACCCATTTACTTTGAGAATAACCATTAGAAAGCAGTTGACCATCATCAAGACTATCCTGCTCTCGAACTAATTTGACCCCAGAATAACCAACTGACGAGAAAACACTAGAAGCAGAAATGAAATGTACGGGCTTTGCTTTGATTTTACTTGCCAATCTCAGAACCTCTTGAGTACCTAACACATTGGCAGCTTTAAGAACAGAGTATGGATAAATATGATTAACCCAAGCCCCATTATGATAGATGACATCTATTTTACGTTCCATTAGTTGAAATTGCTCCTCTTCTAGACCGAGAAGAGGCTCAGATAAATTACCGACAACTGGGATAATTCTGGAACTTAGAGATTCATTCCAAAGTGAATAAGCTTTAAGGCAGCTTTGCAGCTTTTGCTTGGATTCGTCAACATTTTGAGAACGCACTAAGCAATAAATATCTGCTTTAGTTTGCTGTAGAAGTTCAGAAAGTAAAAATGCTCCTAAAAAGCCTGTTGCTCCAGTTAATAAAATACAAGCTGGTTCACTCACAGATCCATTGAAAGTTTCAGGAAAAATTGTGGGATCTAAAACGGCTTCAGCATTGAGATCTACAAAAGTTTTTGAGTTAACTGTGGGACTGCTTTCATAGGAGCAAATGTTCTCGATATTCTCTGCTATACCTGCCACAGTAGGTCTTTCTAACAAACTGCGTAAAGACACATCTACCTGAAAAATTTTTTGTACCTTAACAAGAAGCTGAGTTATTAGTAAAGAATGTCCTCCTAAATCAAAAAAGTTGTCATAGATGCTCACTCGCTCAACTTTCAAAACTTCAGCCCAGATTTCTGCCAGCATCACTTCTACAGGGGTGCGAGGAGCGACAAAGATTCCTGTGAACTCTGAGCGCACCTGCTCAGGCGCAGGTAATGCCTGACGATCCACTTTGCCATTGGGGGTCAGAGGTAGCTCCTTCAGGAGTACAAAAGCGGACGGTAGCATGTAATCAGGCAACTTTTCTTCAAGGAAATGGCGTAGTTCAGTTATTGTCAAAGCAGATTCTCGCTTAAGTACCATATAGCCAACTAAGCGCTTGTCCCCTCGTACGTCCTCTCGCGCTATTACCACACTTTCCCGCACCTGTGGATGTTGACTCAGTACCGCCTCAATCTCTCCCAATTCAATGCGGTAACCCCGGATTTTAACCTGGTGATCAAGCCTGCCAAGAAATTCAATGTTTCCATCGCTCAGATAACAAGCTGAATCTCCCGTTTTGTACAGGCGCATTCCTGGGTGAGCATCGCCAAAGGGATTGGGAATAAACTTTTCGCTAGTTAGAGCAGGCTGATTGAGATAGCCTCTAGCCAAGCCATCACCACTGATATAGACTTCACCAATAACGCAAATGGGAACAGGACGCAAATCAGAGTCAAGTATATATATTTGCGTATTGGTAATGGGGGAACCAATCGAGACTTGCTTTCTAGTTTGTTGAGAATGGTGAGACAGCGCTGAAGGAGGGTTTCCCTCCGTAGGCGACTGCGTTCGCGTAGCGTGCGCTTTGCGCTTACCCGAAGGGCAGTGATATACACTACTCCACACTGTTCCTTCTGTTGGTCCATACTCATTAAACAGAGATGTTTCTGACAACAATTGGTAGTGACGTTGCACCAACTCTGTTGGACAAGACTCACCCGCAACAATAACACTACGAAGTGATGTTAACTGCTCGGATTTTGTCTCCTCCAATAGGAGAGCATACAGAGAGGGAAGGCTTAATAAATGGGAGACATGATTTTGGACGATTAACTCTACCAGTTTTGGTATCTCCAGTTGTAAACCTTCTTGGGGAAGACAAAGAGTTCCTCCAGAGCAAAGTGTCCAAAAAATACCCGCAACAGAACTATCAAAAGCAAACGAAGAAAGCAATAAGAAGCTGGTAACTGTTTCTTGGTAATAAGTAATACGAGCAGTCGTTGAATGAACTAGATTTTGATGTGCAATCTGCACTCCCTTAGGTTTGCCTGTAGAACCGGAAGTGTAGATGACATAAGCCAAGTTTTCAGGACACGTCTTGAGTGCAGGATTTTCCTCACTTTCTTGAGCAATTGTTTCCCAATCTGTGTCCAAGCAAATCGTTTGGGCGTTGTGAGCAGGTAAACTTTCCTGTAATCGCTGCTGAGTTAATAATACTGGTGTTTGGGTATCTTCTAATACGAACGCTAAGCGCTCTTTAGGATAAGCTGGGTCGAGTGGTACATAAGCTCCGCCAGCTTTGAGAATGCCAAGGATACCAACAATCATTTCCAGCGCTCGCTCAACACAAATTCCCACCAGTACGTCTGGTTTAACTCCTAGTCGTTGTAGGTAGTGAGCTATTTTGTTGGCACGAATGTTGAGTTCACCATAGGTGAGTTTTTCGTCAGAAAATGTAACGGCAATATTGTTTGGTGTGCGCTCTGCTTGTTCTTCAAATAAGCAGTGAATACACTTGTCTTGTGGGTAGTCAGCTTGTGTTTGATTGAACTCGACGAGAAGTTGATGGAGGTGGCGATCGCTTAAAATTTCTAATTCACTAATCGCAGCTTCTGGATGATTTACCGCACTTTCTACTAACTTGTGAAATTGCTCTGCTAAACTTTCAATATCCTTTGCACAAAACAGGTTGGAATCATAATGAAATTCTGTACTTAGGAAATCATCCCTTTGCCGACAAGAGAGCTTTATTTTGAAACGCTCAATGCAGGTGTAACGCTTGTAAATTGAAAATGCTATATTATCTGCAAAATACTTTGGCTCTTCTGATTCAAAATCAAAGCCAAAAGGTAAAAAAGGCAAATTCTCTGATTTGGTATCCGATGATATTTGTTCCCAAGTAAAACCCTCCTGCCATTTGTAGATAGATTCTACAGATTCATGAATTTCCTGTAGAATTTGACGAAACCGTAAATTCTCTTGTAAATCACAATGCAGTGGTAAGTATTTAGCGAACAGCCCTAATGCTTTTTTTAGTTCATCATATTTCCTGCCATCAACAGCTTTGCCAACTATCATCTCCGATTGTCCAATAAGCCGCCAAAGCAGAATCAACCAGCAAGTTAAATAAAATATAGAAGCAGATGTATTATACTTCTGGGCTAATACTTCGATTTTTTCTATTAGTTCAGGTTCAATTCTTGAAATTACTAATTTAGGTTCAAATTTTGGTTTTACTGAAATAGAGTTTTCAAAAGGAAGCTGGAACTTTCTCAAACCAGAAAAGTCTTGCTTGCTCCAATACTTTCTTCCTACTGCCGTTTCTTCTGCCTCAAGTATTTGATTTTGCCATTCTGAAAAATCGGCGTATTGTAGTGGTTCTTCAGATAGTTCATCTGGCGCTTGTTCGGAATAAAAAATAGCAATCTCTTTTACGAGATTATTCAGGCTTGCATGATCTCCGCAAAGAGCGGGCAAACCAATAAAAAACAGATGTTTCTCTGGCGATAAACTTATAAGAGATGTCTGTAAAATTGAACCTTGTTCATAGTCAAAAGACAATTGGTTAAATTGCTGAAAGATTGCCTCAATCTTAGCTTCTTGTTGTTGAGGACTCAAACTACAAAGATTGTGCTTTGTTTCTAATTTTAACTTGCGGTTTTTAATGACCTGCACTGGAAGAGTCATGCCAGGCAGACAAGGAAAACAGGTACGGAGTATTTCATGGCGATCGACAATATCTTGTAATGCCAATTCTAAATTATTTATATTGACATGACCTTCAATTAAAATTGCACAATTACTACGATAAGCTTCACTTTGATCAAGTTGTTGCAGTAACCATAAATGCTCTTGCTGAGGTGAAAGTTGAAACCCCTCCATACTTTCTGCTTGCATATTTATACCTCTGTGTCAATTAAATGCCTTGGGGACTATATGGTTCAGCCATTCCTACTAAAATTTTTCTTGGAGGGACAAATGGCTTGCGAGCATGTATTGATAACATATTGTCCAGCATCAATACATCTCCTTTTTGCCAGGAAAAGGTGACCATTTCCTGTTGATAAGCTTCTCTCAAATGAGCTAACACTGATGGCTCAATTGGAGAACCATCCCCGTAATATGTGTTAGTCGGTAAGTCTTCTTCTTTTAAATTTGTCAACAACGAATCGCGTATTGTCGCTTCCAATGTGGAAACATGGAAAAAAGTAGCGTGATTGAACCAAACCATTTCACCCGTTTGAGGATGCTTGATAATAGCTGGTCCAACTTGTCTAGTTCTTAAGCGATCACCTTGTTTCCATTCAACCTCAATTCCGTTGCTTTGGCAATACTCCTCTACCTTTGTTTTGTCTGTTGTTTGAAATACAGTTTGCCAAGGAAGACCAAATCCATCGCCAAAGTTACGCATGTACATCACTTTGTTTTCGATAAAGCGATCGCGTATGCTTTGATCAATACGCTCAAACACTTTTCGACAGCTACCAATTGGAGTTTCTCCTCCTGACTGCGCTGGAGTCAAACAAAAGAAGAATATTTTCAATGGAAAAGTAGGAGAATAAGCGTGTTCATTGTGAGGAAAAATACTTTGCTCGGCAGGGTAGTCAGTTGAAGTGTAAATTCTACCACCTACTTGAGTTCGTGGAGATGCCCGATAACGATACTCCATCGCTTCTCCACAAATAGCTGCAATGATTTGCTCAAATTCCTCTAATGATTTGACTTTGAAATCCCGAAAAAGTATAGCTCCATATTTTAATAATTCGGTTTTCAAAAAATCCCGATTGTTCTTAGCCCAGTCTTGCAGATTCACACCTTTTATGCTAGGCTTTATCACCAAAGGAAAGTTGGTTCCTGGCTGGAGAAACTCAGTTTTTATTAAGTCTTCTTGGGATATGTTGACAGCTTTACGTCTTACAGAACCTAGAGATTCAATTTTTGTCATAATTTGTATTTCCTTGTGCTTATAATCTGCTATTAGCTCTACGTTTAACGTTCATTAATTTTTTCTGTATAGTGCTTTCATAAGTTTGTTCTTGAGCAAGATTCTGCTGTTTGTCTGCTTCAGAGAGAATTGTTTTTAGCTCACTCAATTTTGCCTCTGGATATGTCGCAATCTTGCCTAGAAGCGCTTCAAAATTTCTCGACATCTGGACAACGCTGACTGTATCAAATAGGTCTGTATTATATTCCCATATACCAAATAGTCCTTGCTCTGTCTCGTTTAGCTCTAGGAGCAAGTCAAACTGTACTGTTTTATTTTCGACCTTTAGGGGGCTTATAGTCAGATCTGGAAGCTTCAAGGATGGAGTTTGGGTATTTTCCAAAACTAGCTTGACCTGAAACAAGGGTGAGCGGTTCAACTCCCGTTTCGGATTCAGAGCATCTACCAGCTTATCAAAGGGCAGATCTTGGTGAGCATACGCTTCCAGGGTCATTTCGCGGACTCTTTCTAATAACTCTAGAAAGGTAGGATTTCCTGATAAATCCGTACGCAACACTAGTTGGTTGGCAAAAAACCCGATTAATTCCTTTGTCTCGGCTTGGTTGCGGTTGGCGATATCAGTACCCACGACAATATCTTCTTGCCCTGTGTACCAGAAAAGCAAAGTCCCAAACGCTGCAAGCAGTATCATAAATAGGGTAATGCCTTGGCGTTGATTCAGAGCCTTAAGCTTCTCGGATAAAGTTTTGGGTAAGGTCAGAGATTCTCTTGCTCCTGAGAAAGTCTGAATTGCTGGTCGGGGACGATCAGTGGGGAGTTCCAGTACAGGTAGTTTACCACCCAGTTGCTGCTTCCAGTAAGCAAGTTGAGTTTCTAGTTGTTCTCCCTGTAACCATTGTCGCTGCCAAACGGCAAAGTCTGCATACTGGATGGATAGTTCAGGAAGCAGTGAGGGTTTCCCAAGGGAAAAGGCTTTGTAAAGGGCTGCTATTTCACGAATAAGCACGCCTATTGACCAGCCGTCAGAGATGATGTGATGCATTGTCAGCAATAACGCATGCTCTGTTTCAGTCTGGCGCAATAGAGTCACTCGTAGTAAAGAACCATTGGCTAAGTCAAAGGACTGTTGAGCTTCCTCATGAGCTAGCCGCAGAACTTCAGCTTCCCTCTTGTCTTTGGGAAGTTTTTGCAAGTCTATCACTGGTAGTCTGAAAGTCAGGGTAGGAGCAATAACTTGTATTGGTTGACCATCCACTGTAGTGAATGTGGTTCTTAAGATTTCGTGACGCCTGATGACTTCGTTGAAGCTTTGCTCTAGCGCCGCCACATTCAGCCATCCTGTCAGGCGCATGGACTGGAAGATGTTGTAGGCGCTATGACCAGGCTGCAAATGATCGAGGAACCACAGGCGCTGCTGGGCAAAGGATAGGGGAAATGAGTTGGTTTGGCGACTTTGGCATTTTATTTGTGTTTGTGAGACTATGTCCCCTTGTTTCTTGCTTAGCCGTTGTGCAAGAAGCTTAAGTTTCTCTGGGGAAAGAGCAGCAATTTTTTGGGAAAGATCACTCATTTAAACTTCCTCCCTTTATCAACTGCTTTTGCGAGACAAGTGATGAATTCACGCAATTTATTGAAATATCTAAGTAGGTGAGATAAACTAAATGCAACTCTTTCTAAGAAGTGTAAATTAGGATTTTACAAGAAATGTGATTACTTCACTAATAGTTAATGACTCATCTCCAGCTACTAATTACCCCTTCTTCTAGCGGTTACCAACCTGGTGAGGTATGTTTTTAAGGGTATTAACTCTGATAAAAAAGATTTAGGTGTACCTCAGTTGCTTAGGAAACGCCCTATAACAAACCAGTAGTAAATAAAAACCTGCCCAGCCAAGGAAATTCTAAAATCAATGGTAAGATTCTACCTTTTATTGGATACTCTTTACTAACATCTTGGTAAACTATTTCTGAACAATACTCATTTATAATGTTGCCGTTTAAGGAGACACTATTTTCAAGGTTTTTCACATGATGCCACCACTTTGATGGTATGTAGATAATTTCTCCTGGTTCTAGTATGACTTCTACTGGGTTAGCATTAGCATAAAGAGGAAAATTTTCTAAATTACCGTTAAAGTTTTCATCTTCGCCATAAGATAAAATATCCTTTGCGTCTGGTATTAAATTTGGTGTAAATAAGACAAATCGTTTACGCCCAGAAATGAGTGCCACCCATCCAGGCATACCCAAGAAATCAAAGTGAAGACCTATCGATGTATCTTTAGCTCCTACATAGATACTATAGAAATTCAAGTAATATTTTTTGACAAGCTTTTGTGGTAGCCTTTGTAACCAATCGCGAAAGTAAACAGGAACTTTGTAATCCTCATAAAGTTTAGGATTAGAAGAAAGATTCAAGTCTCGCAAGTATAAAAATTTTTCGTTTTTATCAGTATTTATGCGTTCCAAGTACTCAGCAACAGTCATGTCCACCCGAGTCTGATTCCTAACATCTGTTACAAGGAAATTGCTTGAACCGTACTCTGACCTAAAAAAATCTGCAGTCCACTTTGTTGTAGCTTTCCAATCTTTCATTGCGTCAGTGATGATGACAGGTTTGCCAACAGATGCATACTCCCGTATAAACTCCTCATACGAGAGATTACTGCGACGTTCAACACAAGAAATTGGCGTCCATACCAACTTATATTTGTTCTTGCGCCATATCCTCTTAAGCAGATAGACGACTAAGCTGGTAACAACAATCAACGTAATTGTGACAAAACTCAACCCAATAATGTTTGAGAAAGAAAGCATAGTCATGTCAAATCCATTCAATTACTTAGTTTTCCAAAGCAAGTATTGTAAGTACCTCATCCTCCGATAGTTGCTCAATGTCCGCTAAGGCTTGAGCCAGTGCTTCGTCATCAGTCTGCTGAGCCAATTTTTGTACAATAACCTCAGCCAGTTCAGCTACAGTAGGTGAATCGAAGAAATTTTTATAAGGCAGTTCTATCTGGAAAGTTTTACATAGCTGAGAAACAAGCTGAGTGGCAAACAAAGAGTCTCCTCCCAACTCAAAAAAGTTGTCATGAATGCCTAAGAGTTCAATACCTAAAAGTTGTTGCCAAATATCAACTAGAGTGCGTTCCACCTCGTTACGAGGAGCAACATAAGCATTTGCCAGATTAGGGCGCTTGTGAGTTGATTTCGCTCGACTCACAAGCGCTAATTGCTCTTCCAAAGACTTGACAGATTTCTTCGGCTGAATCTTAGTCAGAAAATCTTGTGTTGATACTATTAGCTGAGGTACTGTACTATTGTGCAGAATACGTCTAAACGCCTCAATGCCTTCTTCATAGGTCATTCCTGCCGTCAGATCTTCCCCTGTTATCTCCTTATGCCGTGCTTCAACGGCAGCTGCCATGCCTATGCTGTTCCATCTGTCCCAGTTTATAGATTTAGTAAAAGTGCCATTTTGAGAAGCGCTGTAGTGAGCGAAGGCGTCAAGGAAGGCATTTTCAGCCGTATAATCCATCATCCCCGGTGTACCCTGAAATGAAGAAAGTGATGAACACATGACAAAGAAGTCCAGTTCTGTATCTTTGAAAACAGTTTCTAGTACTCGTGTTCCTCTCACTTTTGGAGCTAAAGCACTGGCTGCGGCTTCTTTTGTTGTTAATTGAATCATACCTCCCCCGTAAACTCCAGCTGCATGGATCACCCCGTGGATCTGACCAAATTGGTGATTGACTTGTTTAAGTACTACAGACATTTGTTCAAGATTGGCAACATCGGCGCTGACTACCATAATCTGGGCACCCAACGCCTCAAGTGCCTGCAACTTCTGAATCTTAAGGCTGACGCTATCGTGCTGATCATGAGTGGATAACCATTGTGACCATTCGTCTCGATCAGGAAAAGGCGATCGCCCTATCAATACTAGTTTTGCCTGTACTGTTTGTGCCAGATATTCTGCCAGCGCTAGACCAACGCCTCCTAATCCACCTGTGATCAGATATAGTCCCTGTTCTCTTAATCGGGTTTTCTCAAAAGAACCTCCTTCCAATCGGACAGGTTGAAAGTCTTGCACCCAGCGATGAGTACCACGGTAAGCTATAACTTGGTCAGATGTTTGGGTTATTAGTTCCCCTTGCAGCGCTTCTATAAGTTGATCCTCTTGCCGACTTTGTTTTGCGGGAATAACCACATCAATGCTGCGACAGGTTATATTCGGGTACTCTTGGGGAATTACCTTAACAGGTCCGAGAACTAATGCTTTTTCTGGGCAAAGCACCTCTGAACCTGTCACTTCCTGCATATTGTTTGAGACAATTCCAATTTCTACCGAATCTGTCTGATTATTTTCCCCAAGTGCTTGGGCGAGAAACAGCAGACTGTAAAACCCCAAAGCTTCAGCCTTATCCAAAGACTCAATTGCTGATTCGGCGTGACTATCCTGCGTAACACTCCATAAATGAACAATTGTTTTTGGAACCTTGCCCTGTGCGCGAAGTTCTTGAAGTAGGGCGTCGTAGTCATCCCGTTGTCGAGGGTTGATGGTATATGACAATTCCTTTTGGCTACTAAATTGCTCGCCGACTTTGACGGTAATAACATCCTGACCAGAATTTGCCAGTCGCTTCACCATTGTTTCACCCAAGCCGCACTCATCGACAAACACTAACCAGCAGTCCGACTGAGTTGTCTCAACCGCAGATTTCAGAGGCTGCGGCGGCATAGAGCGTTTCCAGGATGGGATGTAGAACCAATTGGCAATGTCAGACTTTTTGTCTAATGAAACTTGACGTATTTGGTCAGCATCTTTTGGCTCAACCAACGTGGTAAAAGCTGTAGGTGCCGAGAAATCTGCCGATGCTGAAGCTTGAGCTACGAAGACATGATGCTCGAAAGCTTCAGTGTTTGACAAAACCGCCACTTCAACAAACCCATGCTCTTGTAGTGCTTGCTGCCATTGTTCCTTTGACAAAAATGGATTACCTCGGCTACGTCCTTTATCCTCTACCGGATTCATAAGCAAACCGTCGGTGATGTCAAATTCTAATTGAGGTTCAGTTATCTCCCAAAGTAGCAGAAAACCTCCAGGAGCCAACAAAGAGCGAACATGCTCAAGGGTTTCTCCCATGTTCTGGGTTACGTGTAATACATTGACTGCTACCACTACATCAACGCTGTGGTTAGAGTACCCTTGCTCAGTTGGAGGTTTCTGAATGTCTAGGAAACGATATTCTACAAATGGATATGCGCTAAATTTCTCTTGAGCGCGGTTCAAGAACCAGCCACCGACGTCAGTAAAAGTATATTTTGTTTGTTTTGGCGGCAACACTGTTAGCAATTCTGTCGTAACAATACCCTGTCCACCACCGATTTCTAAAATTCTTAGGTTTACATCCGGTGGCAATAATTTCACCACCTGTTCCATGCTTGCTCGTATAATTGCTTTAAAGTAAGTATCCAAAAACAATTCTGGTTTTGAACTTCCTGCTGTTTTTTCTGCGGCAGAAAAGTACAACCCCAACGGTTCTTGTTCACCACATAGCACTGATGGCAGATTTTCGCCACATTCGGTGACGAGATTTAAAATATGAGGTCTATCTACCCATCTGATTTTAACTTCTTCTACCAGAGCATTGAGATAGTCTGTTGAACAGGGTACAAGGTTTGTATATAAATCGTCCTTTTGCTGTAGGTGACCTTGCTGTACCAGCACATCCAGCCAGCGACACAGCAATTGCTGATAGCGAGGAATAATATGATATCGTTCAAACAATTCTTCTAAAGAGTACTGATCGTTGGAATTGCTAAAAGCACCATTATTGCTTAAGGCAAGGTTGATGTAGGCAGTGCATAAATTATCCAACGACTGCTTATTTGCCAAATAAGTTTGTTCGTCAATTGATGTGATGCTAGCACAAGCTTGTACCTTACCAGCTTCTACCAGATATTTCCAGAGTTGGGTTGCTGTTGGTCTTGGCTGCAATTCCCCTAAAAGTTCTTGTTTTTGTCGTTCAATCCAGTAACGCTGGCGCTCAAATGGGTAGGTTGGCAAGGGGATATGATGGCGTTGCTCATTGGCATAAAAACCAGACCAATCTACTTTCACACCAAAAAGCCAGAGCCGACCCAAAGTATTGAGTAAAAATGCTACATCTGAGTGTTGTTCCTGCGGATGGCGGATCGAGGTTAGTACCACAAGGTCATCCACATGATGCTGCTTGGCAAAAGTACTCAGAGTTCGTCCTGGACCGATTTCTAGCAGGATGCGCTCATGTGTCTTGATCAACTCAGCTATCCCTGAGCTAAAGCGCACAGTTTGCCGTAGATGCTTGACCCAATATTTGGGATGTGTTGCTTCGGCTGCGGTAATCCAAGTGCCACTTACATTAGATACAAATGGAATTTTAGGGGGATTTAGTGTGACTTTTTGTAACGAATGAGAGAATGGCTCAAGAATTGGCTCCATCATTTGAGAATGAAAGGCATGGGAAGTATGCAGCTTCCGACAGCCAATACCTTTTTCTTGTAGCTTTTGATGCAATCGTTCTATCGCCCCGGTTGGACCAGAAACCACACAATATGCAGGTCCATTGGTTGCCGCTAAAGACATTTCCGTTCCCAACAGAGGTTGTACCTCTTGTTCGGGAAGTTGAACAGAGAGCATTTCCCCAGTGGAGAGTTGCTGCATCAATCGTCCTCGCTTTGCGACTAGCGCTAAAGCGTCTTCAAGTGAGAAAACTCCAGCTAAAGTGGCAGCTACGTATTCCCCTATACTGTGACCAATCATCGTCTCGGGATGTACACCCCATGCCATCCATAACTGAGCTAGGGCGTACTCAATGCTAAACAACGCTGGCTGAGCTACAAAAGTTTGTTGTAGTTGCTCTGTTGCCCTATCTTTTTGTGCTTCATTGGGATACAGTACATGGCGTAGATCAAGACCTAGATGGGGTTTGAGCAGTTCACAGCAGTTATCAACTGCTTGAGTAAAGATTGGCTGACTCTGGTAGAGTTCCCTACCCATATTCACGTACTGTGTTCCCTGACCGGAAAACATAAAAACGACAGGACGATTGGAAGGCTGCTGGTAATGAGTGAACACTCGTTGTGGATCTATAATAGAAAGCGCCTTCACTGCATCGTTAATGTCTTGGGAGACCACCATTCGGCGATGGTCGAAAGCTCGACGACCAACACTCTGAGTGTAAGCAACATCGGCGAGGTTTAAATCAGGATGCTGCTGGAGGTGAGTCGTTAGATTAGTTGTAGCAGTTTCTAAAGCGGTACTCGTCTTAGCTGAAAGCAGTAACAACTGCCAAGGACGAGAAGTCGCAGAGGTTTCAATAGCTGGGGCTTCTTCGAGAATCACATGGGCATTCGTCCCACCAATCCCAAAGGAACTAACACCTGCACGTCGGGGGGTGCCGTTTGTTTTCCATTCGGAAAGTATAGTATTAACGTAAAAAGGACTGTTGGCAAAATCAATCTGGGGATTGGGTTGTTCAAAATGTAAGCTGGGAGGTATTTTTTGGTGCTTGAGAGCTAGGACTGTTTTAATCAAACCAGTAACTCCAGCGGCGGCGTCCAAATGCCCAATGTTTGTTTTGACTGAACCAATTGCACAAAAGCCCTTTTTCTCAGTACTACTGCGAAAAGCTTGTGTCAGTGCGGCAATTTCAATCGGGTCTCCTAAGGATGTCCCTGTCCCGTGAGCCTCAATATAAGTAATCGTTTCGGGTTCAACCTCGGCAACAACTTGAGCGGTTCTAATCACCTTGGCTTGAGTATCTATACGAGGTGCTGTGTAGCTAACCTTGAAAGATCCATCGTTATTGATAGCAGAACCTTTGATGACAGCATGGATCGAATCTCCATCTGCTAGAGCATCTTCTAATCTCTTCAAAACCACAATACCTACACCTTCGCCGCTAACAGTTCCCTGTGCCTTAGCATCAAAGGCGCGACAGTGTCCGTCAGGAGATCCAATTGCCCCATCTTTATAAAAATAGCCAGCTTTTCTTGATGCAGAGATTGAAACACCACCAGCCAAAGCCATATCACATTCACCATTGAGTAAGCTTTGGCAAGCTAAGTGAACAGCAACTAATGACGTTGAACAGGCAGTTTGAACTGTATAACTTGGTCCAGTTAGGTTAAGTTTGTAAGAAACGCGTGTTGTCAAAAAATCTTTATCACTTCCAATCAAAAGTTGGAAACTATCAACAGAATTTATAAGATTTTGATTTGAATAAAGGTTGAAAAAATAGCTGTTTATGCTGGTTCCAGCGTAAACACCAATCGATTTCTCGTAAGTTTCAGAATTGTAGCCAGCATTTTCAATAGCTTGCCAAGCAGACTCTAAAAAGAGACGTTGTTGTGGATCGCTAACTTCTGCTTCTCTAGGATTAAAGCCAAAGAAGGAAGCGTCAAATAATTCTACATCTTCTAATACAGCCCGTGCTTTGACATAGTTAGGATCACTCAGGACAGCTTTTTCTATTCCTGAAGACAATAGTTCTTCATCGCTGAAGAAAGAAATAGATTCTACACCGCTTTGCAGGTTTTGCCAAAATTCTTCAACATTTTTGGCTCCAGGAAAACGTCCTGCCATGCCAATAATTGCTATTTCTGAGCCATTTATAGTAGGAGATGCTATAGGATAATTCATGACTCGTTGACCTCTTTCTTATTGACGATTGACTTTAATTTTTGAAGACGTTTCCTTTGTTGAGCCTTACCTGCTTCAATATTTTCAGTTTTAATATCAGTTTTATATGAAGATGATGTTGTTTGATTTTTTAATGCACTTAAGTACTCTGCTAGGGAGCTTATGGTTGGATATCTAAACATTTCGAGGATTGATACGTCGGCTTTGAATGTTTCACGCAATTGGCTATGAACCTTAACCATAAGCAATGAATGACCGCCGAGTTCAAAGAAGTTATCATGAATCCCTATGTTTTCAATATTAAGAGCCTTTTGCCAAATAGTAGCAATTGTTTGTTCTAGCTCAGTTTGGGGTGCCTGATAAACCGCTTTTAATTCGGGACTTGCTAAATCAGGTACTGGCAGTACCTTACGATCCACCTTACCATTAGGTGTTAGTGGCAGCGCCTCCAGCATAATAAAAGTTGCTGGCACCATGTAGTTTGGCAGCTTCGACTCTAAAAAGCGGCGCAGTTCAGAAATTACCAGTGTTTGCTCTGAGTGAGAAACTACATAAGCGACTAGTCGTTGCGAATCTGCTGAATCTGAGTAAACAACAACTACAGTTTCTCGCACTGCTGGGTGTTGGCTGATGAATGCTTCAATTTCTCCAAGTTCAATGCGGAAACCACGGATTTTAACCTGGTGGTCAATACGACCAATATACTCTATCTCTCCATTGGGCAGATAGCGTGCTAAATCTCCTGTTTTGTACAGGCGTGTCCCCGGTTGTTTGCTAAAGGCGTTGGGGATAAATTTTTCTGCACTTAGTTCAGGACTGTTCAGATAGCCCCTACCTATTCCCACGCCACCGATATACACTTCACCCGTTACGCCCACAGGAACAAAATTTAGATGCTGATCAAGCAAATAAATCTGGATATTGGCAATCGGATGACCAATAGGAACTATCTTGTGATCGGTGGCACTATTCTCTTCGGTATTGCTTTGGTGCACGCACGCCCAATAAGTGACATCTACTGCCGCTTCAGTTGGACCATAGAGATTGTGCAATTGTGCAGAAAGACGATGAAAAAAGCGTTTTTGAAGTTGTTCTGGCAAGACCTCACCACTCGCCATCACGCGCTTGAGACACTTACAAGTTTCAAGATTTTCTGCTTCTAAAAACACTTGCAGCATGGAAGGTACAAAATGTAAAGTAGATATTTGCTGCTGTGCAATCAAATTCACTAAATAGTTAGTGTCTCGATGTCCTTCTGGTCTGGCTACCACTAAAACCGCACCCGTCAACAACGGCCAGAAAAATTCCCAGACTGACACATCGAAACTGAAGGGTGTCTTCTGCAAAACTCTATCTGCTGCTGTTAATTGATAAGCGTCCTGCATCCAAAGTAAGCGATTGCAGATTCCCTGGTGGGTATTCATTGCTCCCTTTGGTCTACCCGTAGAGCCAGAGGTATAGATGACGTAAGCTAAGTTATCAGGGGTGATGTTGCAGACGGGGTTTTCTATCTTCTGATGGGCAATTGCTTCCCAGTCGCCGTCTAAGCAAACTACTTTCGCCTTGTGAGTTGGTAGATTCTCTAGTAGGTACAGTTGTGTTAACAACACGCTTGGTTGAGAATTTTCTAACATGAAAGCCAAGCGTTCCTTGGGATAGCTTGGGTCTAGTGGTACATATGCCCCACCTGCTTTGAGGATTCCCAACAGCCCGATGACCATTTCGAGCGATCGCTCCACGCAAATTCCCACCAGTACCTCTGGTCCTACCCCAAGCGAATCGCTATGCGACAGCTTCGCTGAACGCAAGTGGTGTGCTAGCTGATTAGCTCGCTGGTTCAGTTGCTGGTAGGTCAACTCTTGGTCTTCAAAAACTACAGCAATGGCGTTGGGTGATCGCTCTACCTGAGCTTCAAATAACTCATGGATGCATTGGTTTTGAGGATAGTCAACCTGTGTGTTATTCCAATCTACCAGTAATTGATGCTGTTGCGCTTGTGTTAACAGTGGTAAATCCGAGAGGCGCTGTTCGGGATGGGTGACTATACCTTCCAACAATATCCCGAAATGCTCCATCCAGCGTTGAATTGTTTGGGAGTCAAATAGGTCAGTACTATAGTCACACTCTACTAGAAGGTCACTGCCTGTCTCAACAATATTAAAGGCAATATCATACTTGGCGGAACTGGTAGGATTTTTCACCGATTCAACTTTGTGATCTAAAGACTCTACCTCAGATCCAGCTTTGTCCATATTAAATATTGTCGTAAGTAACGGCGCTCGGCTTGGATCCCGTGGTAAATTTAAATTTTTGATTAACTTAATAAAAGGATAAATTTGATGTTCATAGGCTTCCAACAATACCTTCTTGACTGAGGTAGAAAAATCCGTAAATGTTTGATTTCCAGAGACCTGAGTACGCACTGGCAATAGGTTAACACAGTGACCAACAAGGTATTCACTCCCCACAGACAACTGTCCTGCCGCAGCAATACTAACAACTATGTCATCTTGACCAGTTAATCGGTGTAGCAATGCAATATATCCAGCCAGGAGCGTCGTAAACAGAGTAGTCTTACGTTGGACACTCAAGCTTTTTAGATTTTTAAACAGGGATGTACCGAGTGTAAGACTTTGTCGAGCACCAGTGTATGTATTGACTGATGGTCGAGGACGGTCAGTAGGCAACTCCAACACTGGGACTGAATTCGCAAATTTATTGAGCCAATAAGCTTCAGCTGTTGCCATCTCTGGACTCTGTTGCAGCCGCGCTTGCCATTGAGCATACTCACTCAATTGCATTGGTTGTGGGAGTTGGTAAGCGATACCCTGACACTCTGCGGAATAAATTGCAGCTAGTTCTCGTAGCAAGATAGTGATCGACCAACCATCAGCAACAATGTGATGATTAGTAATAACTAGAAGATGATGTTGTTTCTCCAGTTTTACTATGTGAAAACAGAGTAATGGACCTTGTTCAAGATTGAAAGTTTGTTGAGCTTCTTGTTTGAAAATTTGCGATAGTTGAGCTTCACGTTCACTTTTCTCTAAAGTAGAAAAGTCGCTGAAAGAGATATCTATAATGACAGAGGAATGAATAAGTTGATAATCTCCTTGTGGGCTAAAAGTAGTTCGTAACGCCTCATGACGATTGATAATTCCCTGAACAGCCTGACGTAGTGCCGAAAAATGGAAAGATCCTCGCAGGTGGATAGCTCTGGATTCGTTATAAGCGCGGGAGGCTTCGTTACTCATCTGTGCTAGAAACCATAGTTCCTTTTGTGGTTCTGTTAAAGGAACTTTTCTCGACTCTGTGTCAATTGTTGAACTCGGGGAGGACGGTAAAAATTCCCCTTCTTGCATTTCTACTACGCTTTCTTTGACCGCTCGAATGACATGTTCAATATCTTCATCGGTATGGGCTGTAGATAGATAAAGAGTGCGTCCTTCCCAGACATAAACTCCTTTTTCCAACAGATAGTAGAAAAATAAATTACCAAACTTGAGAGGAGTTGAAGCAATAAAACGGAAGAGTGAACCAAAATTGACTACTTGAATAGGTACTTGCCTTTGCTCAAAGTAATTATTAAGAATATCGGCTAATTTCCTTGTTTTTTCAGATAACTCCTCCTGTAGTTTCGAGCCGCTATTTTTGATATGATTGAGTGCAGCCCAGGCAGTAGCCATGACTAAAGGATGCTTGAAAAAGGTACCAGCGAACGCGGTGGTTTCTGCTTGAGGATAAGACTTATCTCCATAGTTCCACATACCGCCGTCAAGTGCATCCATCAAAGCTGCCTTACCAGCTATAACCCCAATCGGCATACCAGCAGCAACGGCTTTACCATAGGTGGTCAAATCTGCTTGAATATCCCACAATCCCTGAATACCACCTGGGTGCATCCGAAAGCCTGTAATGACTTCGTCGAAAATTAATACAGTTCCTGTTGCTTGAGTCAGTTGTCTGAGTTGGAGCAGAAACTCTTTGGGTTGCAAATCTGGCCGACTGCTTTGTATCGGCTCAACCAGAACTGCTGCCAGCTCGTGGGTATGAACTTTTAAAATCTCCAGAGATTCAGGCTTTCCATATTCGAGTACTATGACATCATCGGCAATGTATGATGGAATACCTACAGCCTTAGGGATAGAACGCAGCGTTCCTTCATTGCTTGTTACTCCTCTAACCAATACCCCATCATAAATTCCGTGATAAGAACCAGTAAATAAAGCAATCTTGGAACGTCCTGTTGCAGCACGTGCTAGACGTATTGCTCCCATCACTGCTTCCGTGCCATCGTTACAAAAAGCTGCTCGTTCTGCACCCGTCAGTTCGCAAATTAACTCAGCTACGTGACCGCAAAGACGTGATTGTGGACCATGTAATATGCCTTGCTGAATCTGCTCTTGGATGGTTTGGATAACAAAAGATGGTGAATGACCAAATAAAAGCGCACCAAACCCCATTGAAATGTCCACATATTCGTTACCATCAACATCCCAGAGTCTGGCTCCCTCTCCACGCTGTCCGTGGATTGGATACAACATCTCTTTGAAGGAGGGAACAAATCCACTCACTGCTCTGCCATTAGCATGGTAAGAACGATAAACTTGGGTGAGTCTTTTAGACTCTTGAGTGCGTTGAACAAACCGTGCTATTAAATCATCCAAATGTTTCTGTTGGTGAGGACTCAACAGAGCCATTGCTTCTGTTTGAGTCTGTTGTGATTCAACAGTCTGATTTGTGGGTGGTTCCTGAGCTTTTGTTTGAGTCTGTTGTGATTCAATAGTCTGATTTGTGGGTGGTTGCTGAAACTCTGTCTTTATGGATGTAGAGGCTAAGTTTACAAAATGATTAGTTAAACTTTGAGTCGTTTGTTGTTCCTTTGTCTGAAAAGGCGTAGCTTGGATAGCTGTTGCTGAAGGTAGAACTTTCCCATAGGAGTTAGTTTTTTGCAATAGCTCAAGCTGTTTAGACATTAGCTCAAGCTGCTGTGCTATGACTTGTTCGAGAACTGTACCTCCCGCAGGTTTCTTATTTTCTTGCTCAAACTCGTGTGTATTGGAAACCTTGACAGTTAGTGATGGTTCCGTCTTGGTGATGAGTTCTTCCGCAGGTAGCTGTTGAGCTATGTGATTTGCTAAAGCATGAATTGTTGAGAAATCTTCCACCAGTAAGCGAAAAGGAACGTTAATATCAAGCTGTTCTTGAATAGCACGCTTTATTTGTAGCAGGAGCAGAGAATCAAGACCCATTTCAAGAAAATGAGTGTGAATATCTATTTTTGAGATCTTGACTCCCAGCAATTCAACAAAAATATCTTTGAGCTTGGATAGAATTTTTTGATGCTGAGAGTATTCACTGATAATATCTTTCGTTTCAAACATAGATAATTTATGAAATAATATACTCGAATTAGTTAAAAATCATTTTTTTTGTTAATTACAACATATATGTCTCTAATATATTTAACTGTTGTAACATGATTTGATTTTGTTTATTAATAATTTTTTCTATCTGAAATTCTGTCATACTTTCTTTTTTTATGACAGGCATATCACTAAAAGCATTTTTCTGAGATTCAACTAATAAATCTTGTGTTTTCTCTTCTCGTTGTTTGTGATTTTGATTGTTTTTTTCATACAATTGATTCAATTCATTAACTTTCGAGGATTCAATCCAAAATTTTTCTCGTTCAAATGGATATGTTGGCAAAGGTAGGCGATGACGCCTTTGATTGGCGTAAAAGCTAAACCAATCTATCTGTATTCCGCTGAGCCAGAGTTGACCTAAACTGTTTAGCAAAAACGTTACATCCGATTGTTGATCATGGGGATGACGTAGTGAAGAAAGTATCATCCTCCCCTGCGCCTGTTGCTTCGATAAGGCACTCAAAGTATGTCCAGGACCAACTTCTAAAAGAATCCGATTTGGTTGTTTGAACAACTCAGCAATGCCCTCGGCAAAGCGAACTGGGGAGCGCAAGTGCTTACTCCAGTAACTAGGATCTGTCGCCTGGGCTGCGGTTATCCAGGTGCCAGTTAGGTTAGATAAAAAGGGAATTTTTGGAGGATTAAACTTGACTTTTTGTAATTGATGTGTGTATTTATCAATGATGGGATCCATCATTTGAGAATGAAAGGCATGAGAAGTATGCAGACGACGACAGTCAACTCCTTGTTCAGTCAGACGATTTTGTAAATCATCAATCACAGGTATTGGTCCTGAAACCACACAGCGTGCTGGTGCGTTAATCGCTGCTACAGAGAGTTTTTCACCAAGCAGAGGTATGACTTCCGCCTCCGGTAGGGGTACAGCAAGCATTGCACCTGGGGGCTGTTGTTGCATCAGTTGTCCACGCTTGGTTACTATGACCAAAGCGTGTTCCAGAGAAAAAACACCAGCCAAGCAGGCTGCTACATATTCTCCTATGCTATGACCAATCATTGCAGAAGGACGCACTCCCCACGCTATCCACAATTGTGCTAAAGCATACTCAATCACAAACAGCGCCGGTTGGGTAATATGGGTTTGTGTTAGCTGCTGTGCTGCTACTGTTTGCTGTTCTTCGCTTGGATACAGAATAGTGCGTAAGTCTAGCCCTAAAATAGGTATAAGTATTTTACAGCAATAATCAACTTGTTCCTGAAAAATTGGCTCAGTGTGGTACAGTTCTCGACCCATCTCTACATACTGAGACCCCTGACCAGGAAACATAAACACAACTTCTTGCTCACAAGGTTCGGTGAAATGAGTAAAAACTCGTTGCGGGTCTTTTGTTTCTAAAATTTTAACTGTATCGTCAATATCTTGACAAACCACCATCCTGCGATGGTCAAACACTCGACGACCTACCCCAAGAGTGTAAGCGACATCTGCCAAGTTAATATTAGGGTGCTGCTTTAAATGTTGAACTAGATTAGTTGTGGCAGTATCTAATGCGGAACTAGTCTTGGCAGAAAGAACTAACAGCTGATATTTCATCCCCTGCTCCACGGCAGTCGCCTCAACGGGAGCCAGCGCTGCAGGAGGGTTTCCCTCCGTAGGCGTCTGGCGTTGGGGAACCCCCGCAGGGCGCTGCCTCCCCTGCTCTGTTGTCGGGGTTTCCTCAAGAATCACATGGGCATTGGTTCCGCCAATCCCAAAGGAACTGACCCCAGCACGGCGTGGTGTTCCGTTTGTCTTCCATTGGGAGAGCGTACTGTTAACATAAAAGGGGCTGTTGGCAAAATCAATCTGGGCATTAGGCTGTTGAAAGTGCAAGCTGGGTGGTATCTGTTTGTGTTTTAGTGCGAGAATGGTTTTGATTAAACCAGCAACACCAGCCGCAGTATCTAGGTGTCCGATGTTGGTTTTTACTGAACCAAGAGCGCAGAAATCCTTCTTTTTAGTTTTGGCGCGAAAAGATTTGGTAAGGGCTGCAACTTCAATAGGATCTCCTAAAACAGTCCCAGTACCATGAGTTTCAACATAGCTGATTGTTTCAGGTTCCACTTGGGCGATCGCAAGTGCTTCCGCAATCACCTTTGCTTGACCATCGATACTCGGAGCTGTATAACCAACTTTTGAAGAACCATCATTATTAATAGCTGAACCTTTAATAACAGCATGAATATTATCTCCATCCGCCAGAGCATCTGCTAATCGCTTTAAAGCGACTATGCCCACACCATCACCGCCCACAGTCCCTTTTGCTTGAGCATCAAAGGCGCGACAGTGTCCGTCAGGAGACAAAATTCCCCCCTCTTGATACAAATAGCCAGCTTTTTGTAATCCTGTTACAGAAACTCCACCAGCCAAAGCCATATCACATTCACGATCTATTAAGCTTTGACAGGCTAAGTGAACGGCAACTAATGAGCTAGAACATCCAGTTTGAACAGTGATAGCTGATCCCTTAAGATCTAACTTATAAGCGACTCGTGTAGTCAAATTATCTGTACGATTGTTATGCCTAATTTGGTCAAGACCGACTAATTTTAGCAGTTCGGTATTAGAGAAAAGATTGAATAAAAAATAGCTGCTAATACTGGCACTACCATAAACACTAATCCGACCTTCATAGGTTTTAGAATCATAGCCAGCATTTTCAAGAGCCTCCCAGGCAGTTTCCAAAAAGAGGCGGTGCTGTGGATCCATTATTTCTGCTGTTCTGGGAGAGTAATCAAAGAATGAGGCATCGAATAATTCTATATCTTCCAGTACAGCGTTTGCTTTAACATAATTGGGGTCACTCAGTAAAGATGGATCTACCCCTACTGACTCCAGTTCTTGATTTGAAAAAAACGAAATTGATTCTACCCCTGAGCGCAAATTATGCCAAAAAGCATCAAGATTCCTGGCTTTAGGAAACCGTCCAGACATGCCGATAACCGCTATATCTAAATCGCCTATTTGATTTTGTGTTTCTAGGCTATTCATTACAATTTCCTTCTTGATAACTTGATGATTTGCACTGATGGTTATTTAGGTATTCATCCTAAAGTATGTATTTAAATTAGATAATTTTACCGAGATTGTGCTCTTGACTGCCTTGAAGCAATGCGGCTTTGCGCTCGTTTATCGCTTTCTTCAAAAGAAGATGTTTCAGTTTGTTCTTGTGTTAAATATTTCGCCAGGGAGTTTATAGTTGGATATTCAAACAAATTAACTATTGATATATTAGTATTTAAAACTTCTCGCAATTTGGCATGAATTTGAACAAGAAGTAATGAATGACCACCAAGGTCGAAGAAATTATCATGAATGCCCACCTTTTCAACATGAAGCATCTGCTGCCAAATATTAGCGATGGTTTGCTCTACTTGAGTTCGAGGTGGTTCATAAGTTGCTTCTAATTCTGGACGATGATCGTCTGGTTCTGGTAGCGCGTTGCGGTTGACTTTTCCATTAGGCGTAAGTGGTAGAGCCTTCAACATCACGAAAGTTGAGGGCACCATGTATTCCGGCAGCTTCTGTCTTAGGAATCTGTACAGTTCACTAACACTAAGTGTTTGTTTGTGCTTAGGAACAATATAACCTACCAAGTACTGGTTACTCAACTCTTTTTCCCAAGCTGTAACTGCAGCCTGTTGTACTTCCGGGTGTTGACATAGTATGCTCTCTATTTCTCCTAGCTCAATACGGAAACCTCTAACTTTGACTTGATGATCGACCCGTCCAAGAAACTCAATATTGCCGTCGCTTAAGTAGCGTGCTTTATCACCAGTTTTATATAAGCGCGATCCTGAGTTAGATGCAATCAATCCCGTCTGTGCAAAGGGATTGGGAATGAACCGTTGTGCTGTTAGCTCAGACCGATTCAGATAGCCGCGAGCTAAACAAGCACCGCCGATGTATAATTCACCTGGGACACCAATAGGCACAGGTTGCAGTTGCTGATCAAGCAAATAAATCTGCGTGTTAGCAAGTGGACGACCAAGTGGAACTGTTTGTGAACTATGGTTAGCTTGTTTATCCCCAACGGCGAAAGTAGTAACCCCCACAGTGGCTTCTGTGGGACCGTAGTGATTGAAGATAAGACAGTTTGGTGCAGAAGCTTGAATTTGCTCAATTAGTTCCCAACTTGCTGCTTCACCACCAAGAATCAGTCTGGCGCGGGGCAAAATGGACTCGGATGGTGCAGATGCAAGCAGAGTAGCAAGGTGGGAGGGTACAATTTTGAGACAGTCAATGGGATGTTTGCGGCAGTATTTTCCTAGGGCTGCTGAGTCAGTAGCACACTCGGCAGACAACACATGCAGACACCCTCCACTACAAAGAGAAGAAAAGATAACAGTATTACCCAAATCTGCTGCAAGGGTGGAAACAGTAGCGAAGTTGGTTATTGTTGATAGATTCAACTTATCTATGATTCCGTTGAGGTAATTTAGCAGTTGTCGATGTTCAATCGCCACCCCTTTTGGTGTACCAGTCGAGCCAGAGGTGAACAATACGTAGACCAAATTCTCAGTTGTTACAACACTTGTGGGATTCTCATCACTGTGCTGAGCAATAATATCCCAGTCCGTGTCTAAGCAGACGATCTGCGATGCATCTGTTGGTAGAGCATCCACTAATCGCTGTTGTGTCAATAGCAGTGGTACTTGGGCATCCTGTAATCGAAAGGCAAGACTCTCCTTTGGTAATCCTGGATCAAGCGGTAGGTATGCTCCACCAGCTTTGAGGATGCCCAAAAGTCCAATAATCATTTCAGAGGATCGCTCTACGCAAAGCCCAACTAAAACTTCTGGTTTTACTCCAAGCGTTTGCAAGTGGTGAGCTATTTTGTTGGCTTTGCGATTAAGCTCTGCATAGGTCAGTTGCTGATCTTCAAATATAACGGCAATGTTATTAGGTGTTTTTTGTGCTTGTTCTTCAAATCGCTGGTGGATACATTTGTCTTGTGGGTAATCAATCTGCGTTTGGTTAAACTCAACTAGTAATTGTTGGCGATCGCTCTTGCTGAGAATCTCTAATTGAGAGATTTTATTTTCTGGATTTGCAGTTGCACTGCTTAATAAAGTTTTAAACTGTCCAGCTAAACGCTCAATAGTTTCAGATGAAAAGTAGTTGACATCATAATAAAATTCTGCTATCAGCAAATTATCGCGTTGAGTACAAGTGAGTTTTACTTTAAAAGGTTCAATACAGGTGTAATATTTGTCAATATAAAATGAAACACCACCGGCAATGAGTTGTTCTGGTAGTTGCTCAAACTCGAAACCAATAGGAAAAGCTAGTGTATTATTATTTTCTAGTGGTTCTGGAACGAAATAATCCTGCCATTCGGAACCAGCCTCTATAGTTTGTTCAGCTAGTTCTAAAAGTTCTTTAAAGCGTAAGTCTGGTGTCAAGTGGCTTTTAATTGGCAACCAGGTAGCAACAAGTCCTAGTAAATTTTGTAGTTCTTCATAATCCCTGCGATCGCAAGCCATACCGATAACAATGTCTGGCTGTCCTGTCAGTCGCCAAATCAGCGTTTGCCAGCAAGCTAGTAAGACGACAGCAGTGGAAGTATTATACTTTTGGGCTAAAGTTTCAATTTTGGCTGTTAGTTCGGGAGCGATCGCCACTCGCAAACACTCAGGCTGGAATTGTGATTGTTTTGAAGGTTGGCTTTCAAAAGGCAGTCTTAATGTAGCTTGGGAAGGAAGATTTTGCTCTTGCCAGTATTTATTAGCCGCCTCTGCATCTTCGTCTTCGAGTAATTGATTCTGCCATTCTGAAAATTGCAGGTATTGCACAACTTCTTGTGATACTGCCTCACTTTGCAAGCAAGCAGAATATGAATAGCTGATTTCAGCTACCAGATTTTTGAGTGTCCAGGTATCGGCACACAGAGAAGGTAGGTTAATCAGTAAAATATACTTATTTTCTGATAGCTTCAATAGAGATACATACAACAATGGCTCTTGCTCAAGATCGAAATGTTGGCTTCGTGCTTCTTGGAAAAGAGTCTCGATTTTGTTTGAGAGTTCCTTGGGTTCCGAATCACTTAGATTGATGTCACGCCATGACAGAATGCTGTTATTTGCTACAACCATAACAGCATTCTTCATGCCATTTAAGCGGCGAAAGGTTGTACGCAGAATTCCATGTTGATTGATGACTTCCTGTAAGGCGGTTTTTAAAACCTCTGGTTTGAGATTTCCTTCAAGCAAAAGAGCACATTCAGCACAATAAGCTAAACTACATTGCTGCAATGACCAAAGGCGCTTTTGTTGGGGGGAAAGCCGAAAGCTTTCAGTAGTATGATTTTGCATCTATTTATGCCATATTGTTACAAAGTAAGCATAAGTTCCGTCTAAACTACGTTGATCTAGATGACGACTCACTAAGTTTTTTACGACCAACAAAGCAGACTCTTTCACCTAATGTTTGCTCTAATCCCAAATCCTGTTTAACATCATAGATACTAACTTCCGTAAAGCCTACTTTTTCCAGAGTGGTCTGGACATCTGCCAGAGAATAGAGTTTTAAGAGAAATGTCTTATCTAAACGTTGCCACATTCCATTGACAAATTCAAATATAGTAGTATCTTTTCTACCTACTTTGTTTTCTGAATCATAGCTCCAAATATCAACCCAGACATGAGCATCTTTGACTCCACCGCCAGAATCACTTTTATTCCAACTTGATTGACACAATTCTTCTATATACATTTCACATCCAAATATACCATTATCAAGTAATGCTTCATAAACTTTATGTAAGGCATTTTCTAGTTCCTCAATACTGAGTATATAGTTAAGGACAACATCTGTTGAAATAGCTGCATGGAAGGTAGGCGGCAATTTGAAAAAGCGTGCGTCATCCAAGATTAAATTTGCATTTGGTGCATTTTTGCGAGCAACCTCAAGCATCCCTTCAGAGCTATCAAGCCCAGTAACTTGATACCCTTTTTTCAGCAGCCGTTGTGCAATTTGTCCCGTACCACAACCGAGATCAAAAATGTGTGCCCCTTCTGGAATATATTTTAGTATCAATTTATTTATGCAATCTAATGCCATGTCATGGCGGTCTGGTGGATCTTTCAAGTCGTAAATAGAAGCTATAGCATTATGATTACTATTGCGTTGTTTGGAAGACATTCATTTTCTCTCCTATTTTGACATTTTCTCTTTTTCTGAACTCACTGATTGCGCTTCCTTAATCATTTCACCCATTGCTACCACAATTTTGCGGTAACCGGAATAAGAATTCCGTCCGTGGGCAGTCAACATGTTATCTAGCATCAAAATATCTCCCTGCTGCCAAGGAAAACTAATCTGTGACTGCTGATAAACTTCATTAATTTCTGTAATAACTTCGTCTTCTATTGGAGTACCATCTCCGTAATAAACATTACGCGGTAGCTTTTTATCTCCAAAGGTAGACAACAGAGATTCTCGAACTTCTGCGTCCAAATATGCTATGTGGTGCAACTGTATTTGATTGAAAAATACAGGATCACCAGTTTTTGGATGTACTGCTAAGGCTGGACGAACTTGACGAGTAATTAAACCATTATTATCATACCATTCAAAATCAATATTAGTTTTACGGCAATAATTTTCTACTTCAAACTTGTCATTAGTGCGAAAGAAATCTTGCCAGCTTACATCTAGACCATTCGTATAATTACGAACGTACATGAATTGTTTTTGGGCTAATCGTTCTCGTAGTTTTGGAGTGAGGAGTTGATAAGCTTTTCGACAGTCTACAATTGGCGTATCTCCACCTTTTTGTGCTGGTTGCACGCAGAAAAACCAAATCTTTAGGGGCCATTGATGTAAGTGCGAGCTTTCATTATGGAAGAGGATAGCTTTATCAGGTGGGTAAGGAGTAGAACCATAAACTTTACCGCTTTCTCCAGCACGAGGTAAGTCGCCATACTCACCGAATAAGTCTGGACAAATTGCCTGGGCAACACTTTCAAATTCTGAAACAGAATCTACATTAAAACCTCGAAATAGAATCGCTCCATGTTTCAACAATTCTGTCTCTATAAATTCCTGGTTAGTTTTAGCCCAAGCCACTAAATCAATATCGCGAGCAGCAGGCTGAATGACTAGAGGAAATGTTTGTCCTGGTTGGAGATAATCAGTTACGACCCATTTTTCTTGTGATAGGCTGACAGCCTTAGGGGCAATGCTGATAAACTTTTCGCGCTTGAAGGCTTTGCGCTCCTTTTTTTGCATAACTTGTTGTTTTCTTTCTTCTTCAGTAAGCATTTCTAAATTGCTTAGCCGTGCATCAGGTTGGGAAATAATGCTATTAAGCAGTGTCTGGAAGTGACCTGCCATACGAGTTATAGTGAGCGTATCGAAAAGGTCAGCATTATACTGCCACTTGCCTAAGATTCCTTGCTCTGTTTCCGTCAAAAATAACGCTAAATCAAACCTTGCCACTTTGTTTTCAACTTCCAACTGGCTTAATGTCAGTCCTGGCAATTCTAAAGGTGGTATTGGGGCGTTCTGGAGGACAAACAACACCTGAAATAGTGGTGGCGTGTTGCTTAAATTCCGCTCAGGTTGCAAAGCCTCTACTAATTTTTCAAAGGGTAAATCCTGATGAGCATAAGCTCCTAATGTTATAGAGCGTACTCGTTTAAGCAACTCCCCAAAGGTGGGGTTTCCGCTCAGATCGGTGCGTAAGACAAGCAGATTGACAAAAAAGCCAATTAATAACTCAATTTCTGCTCGATTACGATTAGCAACATCAGTGCCAACAACGATATCATCTTGACTGGTGTAGCGTTGTAGCAATATCTGAAAACCTGCTAGCAGGGTCATAAATAAGGTGACACCCTCTTGGCGCGAGAGTGCTTGGAGTTCTTGAGACCTGTTAGAGGGAATGAGGAAAGATTGAGTAGCGCCTTTGTTGGTTTTAACTTCTGTTCGCGGACGAGTTGTGGGTAATTGCAGTACAGTCTGGTTGTTTCCTAATTGCTGTTTCCAGTAAGCGAGTTGAGCTTCCAGTGTTTCTCCTTGTAACTGCTGTCGTTGCCAGACGGCAAAATCTGCGTACTGTATGGGTAATTCTGGAAGTGGAGAAGGTTTTCCAGCACAGAAGGCTTGATAAAGTGCTGCTAATTCACGAATGAACACACCCATTGTCCAGCCATCTGAGACAATATGGTGGATAGTGAACAATACTATATGCTCCTGATCGCTAACACGCACTATAGTACATCGCAGTAAGGGACCTTGGGCTAAGTCAAAGGTGCGTTGGGATTCTTCGTCAATCAGTCGTTGAACAAGAGGTTTCTGTTCAGCTTGTGGCAACTCCCGTAAGTCCACTATTGGGAGTTTCAGGGTTATGGTTGAGGCGATCGCCTGAAATGGTTGTCCATCTAGCACAGGGAAAGTAGTCCGCAAGACTTCATGACGCTGCACAATTTCACATAAGCTCTCCTCTAGTGCATTTACATTCAACAGACCAACAAATTGTACGGCAACTGGTATGTTGTATGTAGCACTACCTGGTTGCAGTTGCTCCAGCAACCACAATCTCTCCTGGGCAAAGGACAATGGTATATTTTCGTCTCGCGAGACAGGCAATAGAGGAGGAGTCTGCTGTCCTACTTTCACCTCTATTGTTTGTTGTATAGCTTTTGCGAGTCCAGCCACTGTTGGTGACTCAAACAAGCGACGTAGCGATAGCTGTACTTCAAAAGTTTTCCAGATCCGCGAGATGACTTGGGTAGCCAATAGAGAATGTCCGCCTAACTCAAAGAAATTGTCGTCAATACCTAGCTGTTCAATACCAAGAACTTGAATCCAAATTCCAGCTACCACTTCCTCAACTGGATTGCGAGGTGCGACAAAAGCTTCTTTAAGATAGAATTTGGTGGTGTCAAGTGCTCTTAAGGCACGGCGATCTACTTTGCCGTTGGGCGTCAGTGGCAGCGCCTCTAGTATCACAAAGGCTGATGGCACCATATAACTTGGGAGCTTTGACTCCAAAAAGTGACGTAGCTCAGTAACTGTTACAGTCTGCTCTAGGTGCAAAACTACGTAGGCTACCAAACGTTTAGAAGCAAGTTCATCCTCAAAAGCTACAACTATACTTTCGCGCACCATTGGGTGTTGGCTAAGGAGTGCTTCAATCTCTCCAAGTTCAATGCGGAAACCGCGTAGCTTCACTTGATTGTCGATACGACCTAAGTATTCGATCTCTCCATTCGGCAAATATCGGGCTAAGTCTCCTGTCTTGTACAGACGATTCCATTTTGAATTTTCAAAGGGGTTGGGGATAAACTTCTGTGCTGTGAGTTCTGGTTGGTTAAGATAACCACGAGCAAGTCCGACACCGCCAATGTGCAATTCCCCAGGAACTCCTACAGGAACCAGTTGTTGGTGTGAATCAAGGATATAAAATTGCGTGTTGGCAATTGGTCGCCCAATTGATATAACTTCACCTCTTTCTTTTTGGTCTGGATTGCTTTCTATGATTCGGACAGATGACCAAATCGTAGTTTCGGTCGGACCGTATAAATTCCATACTTGCGTACCACGTTCGAGCAACTGATTAGCAAGGGAGCTATCGAGAGCTTCACCACCGCAAAGGATTTTCAATTGCCGATTGTCCTGCCACCCAGCAGATAGCAATAGTCGCCAGGTTGCTGGTGTGGCTTGCATAATTGTGGTATTTAACAAAGTCAACCCTTCTAGCAGTTGGGTTCCGTCAACAGCGATTTCACGACTCACTAATACCAAACGAGCACCTACAATCAACGGTAAATACAATTCCAGTGCTGCGATATCAAACGACAATGTAGTGACTGATAATAAAATATCTTCTTTAGTCAACTTCAAATTCTGACGCATGGCACTTAAGAAGTTAACTAAAGCACCGTGACTAATTTGCACTCCTTTAGGCTTACCCGTTGAGCCAGAGGTGTAAATCACATACGCTAAATCTTTAGTAGTTGCTTGGTTGATAGAATGGCAATTGCTTTGTTCGTCAATCTCCTGCCAGTCTGTATCAAGGCATACTACCTTTGCTTTATGTTCCGGTAAAGCTGCTACCAACTTCTTTTGAGTGAGCAGGACTGAAACTTTGGCATCTTCTAGCATGAATGCTAAGCGATCGCGTGGATACGCTGGATCAAGCGGCACATAAGCGCCACCGGCTTTGAGGATGCCCAATAGTCCGATGAGCATATCGAGCGATCGCTCCACACAAATTCCCACCAGTACCTCTGGTCCCACACCTAACGTTTGCAAATAGTGTGCTAGCTGATTGGCACGAACATTCAATTCCTGATAAGTCAGTTGTTGATCTACTCTGCGAGAAGCCGCGCGTAGCGCGTCTTCAAAAACTACTGCTACGGCACCTGGTGTTTGTTCTACCTGAGCCTCAAATAACTGATGAATACAAATAGAGGGGTAATCAGCCGATGTTTGATTCCAATCTACCAGCAGTTGCTGCTGTTGTGTTGCACTCAAGATTGGCAAGTCAGAAAGATGTTGTTCGGGATTGGCGACAATTCCTTCGAGTAGTGTCTGAAAATTCCCCTGGATTCGCTCAATAGTCGCAGCATCAAATAAGTCGCTATTATACTCGAATACGCCCATCAGTCCTTGTTCAGTTTCCGTCAAAAACACGGTTACATCAAACATGGCTGTTTCGGGTTCTACTTCCATTGGACTCAAGCTCAAGTCTGGAAGCGTCAATTCCTCCATTGGGGCATTTTGCAAAACAAACATTACCTGAAACAGTGGCGTATAGCTTAAATTGCGCTCTGGTTGTAGCTGTTCCACAAGCTGCTCAAAGGGCAAATCTTGGTAAGCATATGCATCCAAGGTAACCTCTCGAATCCGTCGCAGTAATTCTTTGAAGCTTGGATTTCCCGAAAGGTCGGTACGCAGTACAAGGGTATTGACAAAAAAACCTATTAGACCTTCTATCTCTTTGCGATTCCGGTTGGCAATTGGAGAGCCTATTAGAATATCTGCTTGATTTGTGTAGCGATACAACAATACTTTAAACGCCGCAAGCATTGTCATAAACAGAGTCACTGCTTCCCCTTTTGAAAGGGACTTAAGTGCCTCAGTTAGAGTTTTGGAAATTTGCCACGGCTGTTTTCTTCCCCTAAAGGTTTGAATGGCTGGTCGAGATCGGTCGGTAGGAAGTTGCAGCACAGGCAAGTGACCGCCTAATTGTTGTTTCCAATAAGCCATCTGGGATGACTGTACCTCTGTTTGCAACCACTGTCGCTGCCAAATCGCAAAGTCTGCATATTGAATAGTCAGTTCAGGTAGTGATGAGGGCTTACCGCTACAAAATGATTCGTAGAGTGCTGCTACTTCGCGAACAATCACGCCTGCCGACCAGCCGTCGGCGACAATATGGTGTATAGTAAACACCAACACATGTTCCTCTTCCTTCAACCGCAACAAGGTAGTTCGTAGCAATGAACCCTCGGTCAAGTCAAAGGGCTGTTGGGCGTGTGAGCGAGCCAGCTGCCGAACCGAAGCAACTCGTTCTTCTTCTGATAATTCCCCTAAATCTATAATCGGCAGCGTTATATTCAGCACCGAAGCAATTTCCTGGACAGGACGTCCATCTACATCCCTGAAATTTGTTCGCAATACCTCGTGACGTCGTACAATTTCGTTCAAGCTCTGCTCCAGTGCTGTCACGTTGAGCGAACCTTTCAGTATTACACCTCTGGAAATGTTGTAGAAAGGATTACCTGGTTCCAACTGGTCGAGGAACCACAACCGTTGCTGGGGAAAGGACAAAGGCAACTCGCCCTCCCGCGAAACGTGCTCAATTGGCGGAAGTTCGAGTTTTTGTCCAGCCCTGACTGCGGTTTCAATCACTTCAGCTAGTCCCGCCAGTGTGGGTGTTTCAAACAAACTACGTAAGCGCAACTCCACTTGAAAGGCTTCGCGTATTTGGGAAACAACTTGCGTTGCTAGTAACGAGTGTCCTCCCAAGTCAAAAAAGTTATCGTGGATACCTACGTGCTCAGTACCAAGAACTCTAGCCCAAATTCCAGCAAGGACCTCCTCAACTGGCGTGCGAGGATTTGTAAAACTTGTTTCTAACTCAGAACGTACTTGGTTGGGTTCTGGCAGGGCTTGACGGTCTACTTTGCCGTTGGGAGTAAGCGGTAGCGCCTTGAGCATGACAAAGGTTGAAGGCACCATATACTCAGGCAACCTCGCCTGCATATAGTTACGCAGTTCATTAATAAGGATAGGCGATTCTTGAGATGGTACGACGTAAGCTGCCAGATAGTTCTGACCAGACTCTGAATCTCTTGCTAAGACAACAACCTCGCGGACATTTGGGTGGAGACTGAGTACTGCCTCAATTTCTCCTAATTCTACGCGGAAGCCCCGAATTTTAACTTGGTGGTCGATCCGACCTAAAAACTCAATCGTGCCGTCTGGCAAATAGCGTGCCCGATCGCCGGTTTTGTAAAACCGCGCTCCCTCTTCTTGACTGAATGGATTGGGAATAAATTTAACAGCTGTCTGTTCCGGCTGATTCAGATAGCATCTAGCGAGAGTTGTCCCACCAATGTATATTTCGCCACTTACTCCTATGGGAGCAGGCTGCAGGTTCTCTTCTAGGACATAGACCTGCGTGTTACGAATTGAGCGACCCAGGGGAACTGTTTTGGATTTTTGATTGCAGGAAAGGTCGTCATTAAGTTCTACAAGATAAGTAAGTACACCTACAGTGGCTTCTGTCGGACCGTAGTGATTGAAGATTTGGCAATCTTGTGCATACCTTTGAATCTGCTCGATTAGTTCCCAACTGGTAGCCTCACCACCCAGGATAAGTCGTTTTCTAGGCAGGATAGACTTAGGTGAAGAAGATGTTAAGAGGGAAGCAAGGTGAGAGGGAACAATTTTGAGACAGTCAATCGGATGTCTGTGGCAGTATTCTGCTAAAGCTGCTGGGTCAGTAGCACGTTCGTAGGAGATCACATGCAGACACCCCCCCGTACACAGACAAGGAAAGATAACCGTGTTGCCTAAGTCTGCAGCGAATGTAGAAACCAGTCCAAAGTTGGCACCTGCTGGCAGGTTTAACGTATCGATGATGGCATATAGATAATTGAGCAGTTGTCGGTGCTCAATTGCAACCCCTTTGGGTCTGCCTGTAGAGCCAGAGGTAAACAGTGCATATACTAGATTTCCACTTGTTACCTTGGTATTGAGATTAACTTCATTTTCCTGAGCAATAATTTCCGAGTCGCTATCCAGGTAGATTACTGTTATTTGCTCAAAGTTATTTACCAATGACGAATGACTAATGACTAATGACACTCGGGCATCCTGCAATCGTAATGCCAAACCTTCTTTCGGTAATGCCGGATCTAGTGGCACATACGCCCCACCAGCTTTGAGGATGGCTAAAAGTCCAACTATCATGTCAAGTGAACGTTCTACACACAGCCCCACTAACACCTCTGATCCAACCCCCTGCTTTTGCAGGTAGTGAGCTATTTTGTTAGCCCGTTGATTGAGTTGGTGGTAAGTCAGTTGTTGGTCTTCAAAGATAACAGCAACTTTATTGGGGGTTTTTCGTGCCTGTTCCTCAAACAGTTGGTGAATGCACTTATTGTGAGGATAATCGCGCTTAGTATTGTTTACCTCGTCGAGTAATTGTCTTTCATTGTCGCTGAGAACCTCTAGCTGACTGATTGGTAAATCTGGATAAGCGCTCGCACTAGCTAACAACGTCTGAAATTGTCCGACTAAGCGTTTGATATCTTCTACATCAAATAAGTTTGAGTCATAGTGAAATGCTATATTTAGCGTATTATTCTGACGAGTACAGGAAAGCTTTACTTTGAATCTTTCAATGCAAGTAGACAGTCTATCAATCGAAAAAGATACATCAGCGGCTAGATGATTTCCTGGCAGTTCTTCAAAATCAAAACTAAATGGGAAAAAACCTAAGGTATTGGGATACGATTGTGCTAATGATTCCCAAGTAAAGTAATCTTGCAACTTATAAAGCTGCTCTGCACATGCATGATTTTTGTGTAAAATATCAATAAAACTTGATTCAAATTCTATATTTAAAATTAACGGTAAGTATTTAGTAAATAATCCGAGACTCTTCTCTAGTTCCTGATATTTGCGTCCCTCATAAGCCACACCGATACTCAAATTTTGCTGTTTGGTAAGACGCGCAAGTAAGATCTGCCAGGAAGCTAAGAAAAACTCAGCCACTGAAATATTATATTGCTGAGTCAGGGTGTCAATTTGTTCTAACAGAGCAGGGCTAATTGTAAAACTTTGCGTGTGAGGCTGAAATTCTAGTTGCTCTAGAGATTGTTTTTCAAAAGGTAGGTTTAATTTTATCAGCGTCGAAAAATCCTGTTTCCGCCAATAGTCTCTACCTACTTCTGTATCTGCCCCTTCTAACAATTCGTTTTGCCATTCAGCCAAATCTGCGTATTGTAATGGTTCATCGTCTAGTTCTTTACCTTGAAGGCAAGCTGCATAAGACTGGCTGATTTCTTGCACTAAAATTTTTAGCGTTGCTGCATCTGCACAAAGTGCAGGTAAGCTAATGAGCAAAACATACTTAGATGGTGACAGAGTTACTAAAGATAGGTGTAATGGAGAACCTTCTACTAAATTGAACGTCTGTTTGTGAACCTGATCAAATAAGGCGGATAAAAATTCTTCTTGTTCTTGGGGTGTACAACTGCTCAAGTTGTGGTTTTCATTCCAAATTATGTCGTTATTTCCAATAACTTGCAAAGGTATAGTCATACCAGGCAAGCAATGAAAATTAGTACGGAGAATTTCATGCCGATTGACAACTTGTTCTAAAGCTATTTTCAAAGTGTCGATCTCAAGATTCCCTTCTATCAAAACAGCACACTGTGAACAATAAGGGAAGTTGTCACTTTCCTGTAAATGCCACAGATGTTTTTGTTGGGGTGAGAGTCGAAAACCCTGCATTTCCTCTATCATTCTCATTCTCCGTACTGGGCACTAAATATCTTTACTACTCAATTGTTCTGCCATTCCTACTACGACTTTTCGTTGTCCCACAAATGGCATCCGTCCGTGGGAAGCAAGCATATTATCCAGCATTAAAATATCTCCAGCTTGCCAAGGGAAAATAACCGTTTCTTGTTGGTATACACCACGAATTTCATCTAATACGGCTGCTTCAATTGGCGAACCATCACCATAATATGTATTGTGTGGCAAGTCTGATTCTGGAAATTCAGCTAACAATGTTTCACGCATGGTAGGTTCCAAAGTTGACACATGAAAAAAAGCTGCGTGATTAAACCATACTTGTTCACCTGTTTGTGGATGTGTGGCAACAGCCTGCCGCACCTGTCGGGTTCTCAAGCGATTACCCTCTTTCCACTCAAACTCAATGCCATTGTGATGGCAGAAGGTTTCTACTTCTGCTGAATTGGTTGTTTGAAACACTGTCTGCCAAGTCAAGCCAAAACCATCGCCAAAGTTACGGACGTACATTACTCCTTTTTCGATGAAGCGATCGCGAATCTTGGAATCAATCCGCTTATATAATTTTCGAGTATCAGCAATGGGTGTTTCTCCTCCCTGAATAGCTGGTGTCACGCAATAAAAGAAGATTTTTAGGGGCCATGTGGCAGCGTAGGAATTCTCGCTATGTAAAAAGATAGTTTGGTTGGCTGGATAGTCAGTTGAAGTATAAATATTGCCTTGAATTAGGCTGCGGGGTGAAGAGCGATCGCGATATTCCAGCAAATCTCCAGAAACTGTCTGGATAAATTTTTCAAACTCAACCACATCTGTGACTTGGAAGTTACGAAACAGGATACCGCCATGCTTCAGTAAATTTTTTGCAATTAACTCCTGATTACTTGCGGCCCAAGTTACTAAATTAATTCCTTCTACTATAGGTTGTAACAGCAAAGGTAAGGATTTCTCAAGCGACAAAGGTCTTGCTTTGATCAATTTTGCATCCGAGAGATTAACGCCTTGCCGTCTTTTTGACCTTATTTGGTTGAGGCTAATTTTTGGATAGTCTGGAATCTTCATTCTTGCTCTCTTATAATATTGCAGCTTCCAGAATTATCTTCTGATTTTTATCTTGCGACAAATCACACTAATCCCAGAAGGCAAACTTCTTAGTTTATTGCTGTAACTATTTTGCTTGAATGGTGGTGTCTTCATTTATTGACTTATTAGCTTTTGAAAAATCTAAATCTAATTCCTCTAATGACTTGACACCCAGTGTCTCCAAAACAAAAGGGTGCAATGTATTGTTTTCGATAAAATTACTTTTTTCATCGTTTTTACCTTTATATAAGATGACCAAATTATGATAAAATTGTATGGAAATAGTGTTCTCATCAAAGTAGGAAGGACTGTATCCTGGATTTAAAAATTCCTGATAGTTTAATCCATCAACCAGTCTTTTAAACATATTCATCACGGTTGTTGGATCATTTAGATCGAGGCTACCACCAACAGTTATCCAGTTTTGTAACTCAAAACTGTCTTTGGCTAAGTTTGACCACTTTTCACCTTTAAGACTTGGCCAATATGAGTGGTGGATATTTTCTGCTGCATAAATGCCACCATCTTTAAGTGCTGGAAAGAAAGTATAGAACGCGTTGATATGATGTTCATTTGCAGAACTACCATCTTCAATTATAATATCTAGCTCGCCAGTTTCAGCTAAAACTTCTTGAATGAAATTTTCATCATTTTGGTCACCATGAAAGATTTTAATACGGTCTTCTTCTAAATACCTTTTGTCTATTATATCAAGACCATAAACCATACTGTTTGGGAAATAGGTTTTCCACGTTTTTAAAGCCTCTCCTCCTAATTTTTTATTTTCATAACCTCCTACACCAATTGCAAGAATTTTTAGTTTTTTCCACTTTAAGGGGGCAAAATGACTTTGATAGCGATGGGCAAACCGAAGTCTTGGCCATTCATCATGAGAATAAATAGCTGCTGTTTTACTTAAATTGTAAGGAGCGAGAAATGCTATTATTTTCAGCGGGAAATTGTTGATTTTCATTGATAAACTCCTCATTTAAAGAAAATAATAATAATAAAGCATGAAATATTTTCAGATTTTTTCAGACTCCATAAATTGCCTTACGCTTTGTCAGCTTGAGTTTTTGCACAGAAGTGTGTTCTAGTTCTTGTTCTTTTATGATCTGTTGTTCTCTGTCAGCTTTGGCGAGTACTTTGGCTAGCTCATTCATTCTAATGTCAGGCTGTTCAACAACATGGCGTAAAAGTATTTCTAAATGACTTATCATTCGAGCAATAGTTGTGGCCTCGAACAAGTCCGTTTTATACTCCAATGAACCATTAAAACCTTCTAGACTTTCCCAAATACTTAGCTTCAAATCAAATTTTGAAGTGCCGCTGTCGGCTTCCAACGGACGCAGAGTCAACCCTGGAAGTTCTATAGTTGGTATGGGAGCATTCTGAAGAATAAACATTACCTGAAACAGCGGGTTATGGCTTAAATTTCGTTCCGGCTGCAATTCCTCCACCAACTTCTCAAAGGGCAAATCTTGATGAGCATAAGCTCCCAAAGCAACTTCGCGCACCCGCCCTAACAATTCACGGAAAGTCGGATTGCCTGATAGGTTGGTACGCAATACCAATGTGTTGAGAAAAAAGCCAATGAGTTTTTCTGTTTCTCTTCTGGTGCGACCGACAACGGGCGAACCTACTATTATTTCCTCTTGGTTTGAATAGCAGTATAACAAAATCTTGAACACTGTCAGAAGTGTCATAAACTGAGTGACACTTTCTTGTCGATTCAAGTTGTTGACTGCCTCGCTTAAAGCCTTAGGAAATGCAAAAAATTCCTTTTTGCCAGTGAAGGTTTGTATAGCTGGTCGCGATCGGTCAGTAGGAAGTTGCAGTATAGGTAAACTACCCCTTAATTGCTGCTTCCAGTAAGTAACCTGATTGTTGAGTACTTCTCCTTGCAACCATTGTTTCTGCCAATAAGCAAAATCTGCATATTGAATCGTAAGTTCAGGTAGTGGGGAGGGTAAGCCTTTAGAAAAAGATTTGTAAATCTCTGCCAGTTCTTGAATAAGAATACCAATAGACCAACCATCCGAAATAATGTGGTGCATGACTAACAGCAGCATATGCTCCTGTTGTGTCAAACGTAGGAGTTTAGCTCGCAGTAATGGTGCTTGGGACAAGTCGAAAGGCTGTTGAGCAAACTCAGTAGCGATGGACAAAGCTGAGTCTACACTTACTCCTGGTAAATCTGTGACTGGCAAGGTTATTTTTAAGGTGGGGGCAATCTTTTGGATCGGTCGTCCTTGTATTGCCGAAAAGCTTGTTCGCAATGCCTCATGACGCCGCACGACTTCGTTAAGACTTTGTTCTAGGGTTGTCAGGTTAAGCTCCCCAGTTAAATGCACAGCAATAGGAACATTATAGAAGGGATTTCCAGGTTCTAATTGGTCAAGGAACCACAAGCGTTCTTGAGCAAGGCACACAGGTAGTTCTTGATTTCGGGAAATAGGCTCCAGTTTGGGTTCTAACGCTGTTTTTGTTGTTAGTTGAGTCAGTATTTGTGTTGCTAGCAGGACGACACTGGCATCTTTGAAGAAATCCTCGATAGATATTGTGACTCCAAGGTCTACTTGAATCTGATTTTTGAGTTCAAAGACCATTAATGAGTCGAGTCCGAAAGTACTTAGCGGTACCTCTGAGTTTAGTTGGGATGCTGCAACTTTTAGTACGCGAGCAATCTGTGTTTGAAGATAAGGTATGAGCAGTGGCGGACGTTTTTCTGGTGGAGTTGCAAGAATTGCCTCACGGCTGAGACTTGTTTGGCTCCCCAACTCATCTGTATCATCCAGGATACTGCTGTTTATGATCTCCAATTCGCCTGCGAGAAACTGTGCGCGAGTTGCACGCCGTTGAATTTTGCCACTGGAGGTTTTGGAGATAGTACCTGGTTTTATTAGTAATATTCCATAAACTTGTATTTCATGCTCTTCAACAACCGCCTGACGAATTGCTGCTGTGACTTCCTCAAGATTAGGTTTGGCACGAAACTCTAACTCTTGAACTACGACTAGTCGTTCTTCATTCTCTACCTCTACCGAGAAAGCTGCACCACTACTTGAACGTAATGACGAATGGCTGCGTTCTGCTGTTAACTCTATGTCTTGTGGGTAGAGGTTGCGACCACGGATAATGATTAAATCTTTGGCTCGACCTGTAATGAAGAGTTCTCCATTGTGCAAAAAGCCCAAGTCACCAGTGCGTAGAAATGGTTCAGATCCTGTGTCTTTTAGGTAGGCGTGAAATATCTGCTCTGTTTCTTCTTGACGATTCCAATAACCCTGACCGACGCTAGGACCAGATGCCCAGATTTCTCCTACTTGATCTGATGAACAACGAGTTAATGTTTCGGGATTGACAATGACAATCTCCTGTTGAGGAATACTTTGACCGCAACTGACAAACGTCTGGGTATCTTCACTATTGGTATTTGCTTCAACGACTAGGTTTTTCTCTAATGAAGATTTCGCAACTGTTTTGCAAGGAGGCAAAGCTTTCTTGATCCCACCAGAAACCATCAGTGTTGCTTCTGCCATACCATAACAAGGGTAGAATGCTGACCCACGAAAACCACACTCTGCAAAGGTTGCGGCAAATTGGTCTAAAGTCTCCTGCCGGATTGGTTCAGCACCGTTAAATGCAACACTCCAACTACTTAAGTCGAGAGTTTCTTTTTGTTGTTGGGTAATCCTTTGAATACACTGCTCATAAGCAAAGTTAGGACCACCACTCGTAGTGCCTTTGTAGCGAGAAATTGTCTGTAGCCATCGATACGGACGTTGCAAAAAAGATGCTGGAGACATTAGGATGCAACCAAACCCACCATATAAAGGTTGCAAAATCCCACCAATCAACCCCATATCATGGTAAACAGGTAGCCAGGAGACAAATACACTGCTGGGAGAATGTTCCATGAGTTGGTAAGTCACGGCGGCATTGTGCAGCAGATTGCCATGACTCAGCATGACACCTTTGGGTGTGCCTGTAGAACCAGATGTGTATTGCAAGAAAGCGAGGGTATCTGCATTGATTTCAGGCTGTTGCCAAGAATTTTCTATACCCTGTGCCAGGTTGTCAGTAGTCAGCCAACGTAAATGACTCTGGTTTGTTTCTTTTGCAAGTAAAGACTGTACAGTAGGGAGAATCGTTGTTATCGTCAGGATAATTGCTGCTTGTGCATCTGTTATGATTGCTTGAATTCTGGGTGTATTGCGTTGATTGCGAGGTGGATAAGCTGGAACAGCTACCACACCAGCGTAGAGACAACCAAAAAAAGCACTCAAGTAATCTAGCCCTGGTGGATACAGCAATATAGCACGTTCCCCGGTTAAACCAAGGGTTTGGAGTTGAGATGCTATAGCCCGACTGCGTCGATCCAACTCATAGTAAGTTAACGTTGATTCCTGAGTTTCTCCATCTTCAAGGAAGGTGAACGCTTGTGCGTGCGGTTGTGTTGAACTGCGATAACGCACAATATCAACGACAGTCGCACATTGATGGGAAATTTTTGGAAATCTATTGAAAATTACAGTCATTTTTCGTTTCAAGCAATCAGATGCACATAAACAATGGTTGAATTAGGCAAGCCCAATGGCAAATTTCATTCTATGTAAGTTAGAATGCTGCCTTCATGCATGCCTTTTTTTCATGGCAATAATTCTTTTTGGATAAACCTCAATAACTGTCTTATACAAATATGCATTGCAATGACTTGGTCAGTCATGCAAATCTTGGCTGAGATGAGTTGCAAGTTATTTTTAATTAGCACCTTTTACTCTAGAAGAAAAGTATTGTCTTTAGCAATACTTGTTTAATAGAGAATACTTATCAAAAAATAAGAAAATATAATAATTTCTTGAACTGTATTTTTCTGACTTTTGGTAGATGCTAAAATAAATTTAGGTACTATCAAGATTTCATTCATCGGACTTGATGATTCGATGTTACGTAAGTCAAGTCATGTCAACTCAGCCAAAAGTGTTGAGTGGTAAATGTTATCTCAATTTGATATAGCAGGGAACGCTTAACGCTTAACAGACTTGAAAGTCTCTTGCTGAACCTGTTTTCTCATTAATTCGTGTCCTAATCTACGTGGCGACTGCTATACAAAGAATTCTCGCTATGTAGAAATGAACATGCAGCTTGAGGATTTTCTGAATATCGACTTGAGGCAGTCTTACACATAAAAAAATCGAGTAGGCTCTTGCCAACTCTAGTAGTCCTGCTGGTTGACGGAATCACAAACAAGCTTGGCCGATTTTTTAGGGACGGCACGTTTTGGGCGCAAGCGGAAAAACTAAATCGCTATCTCTGACTTCGCGTGAGATAATGAAATTTTATTAAGAAATTAGTGTTAATGAGTAGCAACAGTCTACTTCACATTTACATATTATATGTAAATTTTTATTTGTTGTCGTTTGATGAGGCTTGCTTTGTGGATGCAAATGAATTTCAATAAATTCTGAAGCTAGCATCGTTAACTTGAGATTTCGTGGCGTGATGGAGTCAGAGAAAAAGTATGAAATTTAAGCAACTTGTTCCCAGTCTGTTGCTGAGTAGCGCCATCGTAGCGTTGGTTAGCGCTCCTACAAGAAGCCAGGAAATATCATCAATTGCAGTTGACAAGAGCACAGCATCTGGTGAAAAAAGCGATGCTTCTTCAGGAACCGCTCTTGGCGATGCAAAGAATCAACAATCACGTCTAGCAACCAATTCCGGGTTGGTTAAACCGATAACAGACATTCGGCGAGTCAGTGAGATAGAACGTCCAGCTAAAAGTGCCAAAATGCTGGTGCAATCGCCAACCCCACAAGCAACACCTACTTCACCAGTCGTGCAAGTCACCTTCGTGAAGGCAAATCCCACCTCCAAAGGTTTGGAACTGGTTTTACAAACTTCCAAAGCTGCTACGTTGCAACTACAGAACCGCACTCAAGTTAATAGTAATAGCTTCATCGTTGACATTCCCAATGCTCAACTGCGTGCACCAGGTGACAGACCCTTCACATTCCGCTCACAAAAACCAATTGCGGGTGTAACTGAGATTACAGTGACTAACTTTGATGCCAATACTATCCGAGTGACGGTGATAGGTGAAGCGAGTCCACCAGTGGTGGAGTTGTTTGATAGTCCAAAAGAAGGTCTGATCTTCAGCGTGTCAACTGCTGCTTCCATTGCACAACAACAAGGGCAAACGCAACCAACTGGGCCACAAACTGGGCCACAAACTCAACCAGAGAATCAAACCCAACCAAGTCAACCATCAGCTTCTGGTGACGAACCGATTGAACTAGTGGTGACAGGACAGCAAGATAGTTATCGTGTTTCCGATACCACAACTGCCACTCGAACCGACACAAATCCACGCGATATTCCTCAGTCAATTCAAGCCATTCCGCAAACAATCATCAAAGATCAGCAAATCACCCGGATTGGCGATGCAACACGCAATGTTAGTGGCGTGACTCAACAAGGGGGCTATGCTGGGGGTTCGGATAATTTCAATATTCGGGGATTTACAACCTATGACAACTTGAGAAACGGTTTTGCTGTTCAAAGTGACCTTGTGAATCCGACTAACATTGAGCGGATCGAAGTTCTCAAGGGTCCAGCTTCGGTGCTATATGGACAGTTTGAGCCGGGAGGTGTGGTGAATTACATTACCAAACAACCACTTCGTGAGCCTTACTACTCTGCTGAATTTACAGCCGGAAGTTTTAGCACTTATCGTCCCTCCATTGATATTTCTGGACCGCTGAACTCAGACAAAACGTTACTGTACCGCCTGAATACTGCATACGAAAACTTTGGTAGTTTTATCGATTTTAATCATCAGGAAACATTCGCGATCGCACCAGCTTTCACCTACAAAATTGGTGATGCAACAACATTGACGCTAGAGTATGAATTCCTCAAAGTTGATCGCACCTTTTATCGTGGTCTTACTGCCGATCCAATCGTTTTTAAAGCTCCTGTTAATCGTTTCTTAGGAGAGCCAGATGATCGTTACTCCAAAGAGACAAACTCTGTATTTCTTAACGTCAATCACCGCTTTAGTAAAAATATTCAGTTCCGCAGTGGCTTTTCTCTTACGGTTAGTAATTCTGAGGAATCAGCGTTTCAACCGGATAGCATTGTAGATGGTCGTACTGTGCAGCGAAGGTTTGGTGCTGGTCCGGAGTATTACCAAAACTATTCTCTGCAAAATGATCTCATCACTAATTTCAATACTGGTTCCATCCAACATCAACTTCTTGTAGGGTTGGAGTGGAATAAATATATCCGTGGCTATGATTATCTGCGAAGTACTGCTTCACTGACTCCCAGTATTGATTTATTTAATCCTGTGTATGGCGCTTCCCGCCCACCAGAGTTTGATGAAGCAGCAGAACGGGATCGTTATGACCGCAATACGATCGCCATTTATCTGCAAGATCAAGTTACATTGCTGCCAAATCTGAAGCTATTGGTAGGCGGCAGGTATGACTTTATTCACCGCAAAAATCGCGTGCAACAGCTGGATTCTTTAGGTAGAGACCCGATTGATGATGCTACAGTTGATCGGTTGTATGATGAGGCTTTTTCACCTCGCGTCGGCATTGTTTATCAACCGATTGAGCCGATTTCTATTTACGCCAGCTACACCCGCTCGTTTAACCCCAGTTCCTCGCGGACGGTAGATAGAACTCAACTGCCACCAGAACGCGGTACTCAGTATGAAGTGGGAGTCAAAGCGGAACTGATAAAAGACAGGTTATCTGCCACCTTTGCCGCCTATGATATCACCAAGGAAAATGTCGTTACAACCGATCCCACTCCAGGTAACTCTGACTTTTCTATTGCGGCTGGAGAAGTGAAAAGTCGCGGTTTGGAATTTGACATTTCTGGGCAGATTCTACCAGGCTGGAATGTGATTGCTTCTGCTTTTATCAACGATGCTTTTGTGAGTAAAGATAACAACTTACCAGTGGGCGACTCCCTGGTAAATGCTCCCGGTAGTGGGGCTAGTCTGTGGACAACTTATGAAATTCAAGACGGTAATTGGAAAGGATTGGGATTTGGTGGAGGATTATTTTATACAGGCGATCGCGAAGCTGAACTCCCCAATACGTTTAAAATCCCCTCCTATGTGCGGGCTGATGCCACCATTTTCTACAAACGCGATAACTGGAGGGTTGCGCTGAACTTTAAGAATCTTTTTGATACTCGCTATTACGATTCTCAAGGCTACTATCTGCTTCCTGGTGCGCCTTTGACTGTGCTGGGAACAATTTCTGTGCAGTTTTGATTATTGTAAAGGGGAGGGAGGATAATTCTTCCCTCAATGCATCGAGAAGATTAAAGGGGGTAAAAAAATCCAGCTAAGGAGTGGCGAGCATGAACATGAACCGGAAAAAACTACGCGATATCGTTTTTTCCCTGCACCAATATATCGGTTTTTTTGTTGGGCTGTTGCTAATTCTCATTGGCTTGACAGGTAGCCTGTTAGTATTCGAGCAAGATTTTGACCACTTTATGATCGCCCAACAGTATGGACATATTACTCCCCAACAGGTGCAGGTAGTATCCCCAGAGGATGTGGTGAATACAATACAGGCGAAATATGCCGCGCGAAGTGATCTGCATCTTTTTCGTATTTATTTGCCAGATACTCCTTCTTCTCCCTACCTTGGGCAGTTGTCAACTACTGACGATCACCGGACAGAGGTTTTTCTCAATCCTTATACAGGGAAAATAATAGGTGAGCGGATATCGGATCACACCCTAATCGGTATGATGCTTAGTCTGCACTACAGCCTGATGGCAGGTGAAACCGGAACTATAATTGTTGGAATTGCTGCCTTTTTAATGTGTATGCTGAGCATCACAGGTTTAATTCTTTGGCCCGGTTGGCGTAAGCTAATTGCAGGCTTCAAAATTAAGCTTAATGCTCATCCCCAAAGGGCAAACTTTGACATTCACAAAGTGGTTGGGATGATCACTGTGGTGTTTATATTCCTAACTGCCTTTACGGGCTTTTGTTGGAACTTTAGCTTCACTTCGCCGATTATCTACGCCGTGACATTCACTCCAGAACCATCCGAACCAGTATCCAAACCAATTCCTGGTAAATCGACCTTAGGACTAACAGAACAACTAAAAATTGCTAATGCTGCCTTACCGAGTGCTGTGACCAAAAGCATTTACTTGCCTGGAAAACCAGAAGATGCTCTACAAATTCGCATGAAGCTGCCGCAGGAAAGTTCAGATTATGGTGATAGTAATGTTTATCTTGACCAGTATACAGGTGAGGTTTTGCGGGTTGATAATGCTTTCAAATTGCCGTTAGGCTCGCGCGTCCTCAACTCCTTTATTCCCCTACACTATGGTACATTTGGTGGCTTACCTACTCGCATTCTCTACGTGTTTGTCGGACTTGCACCGTTAGTTCTATTTATTACTGGCTTTATGATGTCGTGGTATCGACATTGGGCTAAACCTAAAAGAGGCGATAGTGCAAAGGAACTATCACACAAACAATGAAAAAGAATTAATAACTGATACCAATTTGAAAAAAGAATGCGACAGATACACACTCCCAAACCTAAGTTTCGTCTCGGCTTTCTTCATTTTGCAAAAAGCGATAATATCCAGGTTTCCCGGCGCAAAACTTTTCAAGACGAATTTTGAATGAGCGAATTTTGAATTGGTATGACCACTGCAAATCTATAATCCAAAACTATATAAGTGCGTACTTTCATTATTATCTGGCTCGGTCAGGCTGTTTCCATAATTGGTAGTAGTATGACCGCATTTGCCTTCACTCTCTGGGTGTGGGAACTCACAGGTCAAGCTACAGCACTAGCATTGTTTGGTTTATTTACGCAAGTGCCGCAAGTCTTAATTACTCCCATAGCTGGGGTGATTGTGGATCGCTGGAACCGTAAATACTTAATGATCCTTGGCGACACGGTCAGCGGGTTGTTGACCATCACTGTCTTACTACTTTACTCAAGTCATAATTTACAATTATGGCATTTATACTTGGCTGTAGCAGTTCAGGGCACATTTGTGCAAATTCAAGAACTAGCATACTTGGCATCAGTATCAATGATCGTGCCCAAACAGCAGTATAGTCGCGCTAGCAGCATTGCCTTCCTGGCAAATTCCAGCTCTGATATAATTGCACCAGCATTGGCAGGTGTTCTCTACGTAGTCATTGGTCTTGCTGGTATTTTAATTATCGATATCACGACTTTTGTGATTGCTGTCAGCACACTGGTACTAGTACGTATCCCACAACCTACTATTGCACAAGCAGAAACGCAAAGTCACACAAACCTGAAGCAGGAGCTTTACTTTGGCTGGGACTATATTACTGCACGCCCCAGTCTGCTTGCCATGCTAGCATTGATGTCGCTGTTTTGGTTTACCTATAATCTTGGCAATTCACTTTCCTCTCCCCTGATTTTGGCACGTAGTGGTAATGATGCCAAAGTATTAGGTATTGTAGCTTCAGCAGCAGGGTTGGGCGGCATTATTGGGGCCTTGCTCGTCAGCACTTGGGGTGGTTTCAAGCGTCGAATACATGGAGTGTTGCTGGGTATGGTGGGTGCTGGCTTAAGCCAAACAGTGTTTGGTCTGGGGAGAGTACCGTTGATTTGGTTTCCTGCGAAATTCTGTTCATCTCTCAATTTTCCAATACTTGGCAGTGCCGATGAGGCTATATGGCTCAGGAAGGTAAGACCTAACGTGCAGGGGCGTGTTTTATCTACCCACTCCCTAGTTGAGCGGGTTGCTTCAACAGTAGCATACTTGATAGCTGGACCACTAGCTGACTACGTTTTTGAACCAGCAATGATGTCAGGGGGAAGTCTGGCACCCATCTTGGGTTGGATATTTGGCACGGGAAAAGGCGCGGGCATGGCAGTGTTGTATGTTCTCTCTTCACTCGGTTTGTTACTTGTTGGTTTAAGTGGATACGCCTTCCGCACACTGCGTGATGTGGAAATCATCCTGCCAGACCATGATACCAGTGCAGAGTAGTTGGTGGCGGCGTGTCAAACGAGCTTAGAATTCTTTGATTCGGAAGTGAACATGATTACCCAAGATTCTTTAAGTAATTGCCGTTTCTGCTGTATTGTTTCTAAAGCTAATGGCGAAGATCCGATTGGCTCGGCACCCACTTACGAACACTGTCTGGCGATGGAGATGGGACTCCCTTGGACTGAAAAACGTTGGCAGGAAAATCCTGTGCTCGCCAGAGCGATCGCTTTCATCGAAAAACTGATTTCTGAGCATGGGATCAAGATTCGAGGTCAGTTGCTCGTTCCAGATAAAGAATACTCCTGTCCTGGTTACACTCGCCTACTATATTACCGCCGAGCTGCAAAGCTTTTTGCAAGGTTTGAAAAGTATGAGTTTCTCATCCCTGATTCTGAAGTTGGCTCTTTCGTGATGGCGTTATTGGAAACATTACTTCAGTCGCCAACTGTGCTGCCTGATTGGGAGCAGTATCAGCAACAATCCAGTCACATTCGTGAGTTAATGGTCTGTACTGATGGCAATGTTGATGTTGCCTGTGCCAGGTTTGGTTATCCCATCTATAGCAAGTTACGCTCTGAATTTGCTACTGCTTCTAGTGGAAAACTGCGTGTGTGGCGATGCAGCCATTTCGGAGGACACCAGTTCGCACCTACCCTCATTGACTTGCCTTATGGACAGTACTGGGGTCATTTGCAGCCAGAAATATTGGAACTCTTGGTTTGGCGAAATGGTTCTGTCACAGGGTTATACCCGTTTTACCGAGGTTGGGCTGGTTTATCAAAGTTTGAGCAAATTGTGGAACGTGAGATTTGGATGCAAGAGGGTTGGAACTGGCTCAATTATCACAAAGCTGGTCAAGTTATGGCAATGGATGAACCAGATGAAGAGTGGGCCCAAGTACGCATTAATTTCTCGGCAGAAGATGGAAGTATTAAGGGTGCTTATGAAGCTAGAGTCGAGGTAAACGGTTCTGTCATGACAGCTTGGGATTCAGGGGATAAGCAACCGTTAGAAGAAGTGAAGCAGTATCGTGTCAGTCGTTTGGTCAAAGTGAAGTAGCTCTGCGCCAAATTGAATATAATTTTCCACAGATGCAATCTTTAAAACTGACGATTTATGCAACAAAATAAAGTAAGAAAAGCCGTGATTCCAGCAGCTGGTTTCGGGACTCGGTTGTTTCCAGCAACTAAAGTCGTAAAAAAAGAACTTTTCCCCATTATCGATAAAGATGGCAGGGCAAAACCTGTGATTCTGGCAATTGTTGAAGAAGCTATGAGCGCAGGAATCGAAGAAGTTGGGATTGTGGTGCAACCACCAGACAAAGAAGTTTTTGCAGAGTTTTTTAAAAGTCCACCTAAAAAAGAACTTTTCGACAAACTTTCACCCCAAAATCAAGAATACAGCAAATATCTTCAAGAATTAGGCAGCAGAATCACACTTTTGACGCAGGAAGAACAAGAAGGTTACGGTCATGCTGTTTTTTGTGCTAAAAAGTGGGTGAAAGATGAGCCATTTTTGTTGATGTTAGGTGATCATGTTTACTCATCAGATGCAGAAAAATCCTGTACCAGTCAAGTTCTAGATGTTTACAGACAAGTCAATCAAAGCGTTGTCGGCTTGACAATCATGTCAGGAGAAATTATCCATAAAGCTGGCTGTGTGACAGGAACTTGGCACTTGTTTAACTTCCTTCTTTCACTCACGCAAGTTTATGAAAAACCTTCTATTGATTATGCCCGTCAACATTTGCGTGTAGAAGGAATGGCAGATGATGAGTTTCTCTGTATCTTTGGGTTGTATGTACTGACACCGAAAATATTTGACTTTTTGGAAGAACATATTCATCAAAATTTTCGAGAACGAGGAGAATTTCAGTTAACGTCTTGTCTGGATAGAGTGCGTCAACAAGAGGGAATGACAGGATATGTTGTCAAAGGAAAGTGCTTTGACACGGGATTACCAGATGCGTATCGCCAGACAATAATTGATTTTAGAATTTAGATATTTGGCGATTCGCCTACTTTAGGCGAAACACCAGTGATATCAAGTTCGCCTAATTAGTTACGATAAAACGACCTCACCCCCAGCCCCTCTGGGCGAGTTCACCAGAGGGGTGCCGGATAGCGTAGCGTGCCGTTAGGCATAGGGCGGGGTGAGGTTCTTCGTTTTTTATAACTGTTCATCCGAACTTGATATGATGAAACTTACAACAAAAAGTCCTCAGTAACCACAAGATTGTTGAAACTGACTTCAACCTTAAATTGTTTGCCTAGGGCTTCACTAAATTCTAACTGAATGACTTTATCAGCTTCCCTTGCAGTGACTTCCTCACTTTCTGACTCAGATGTGTTGGGATTAAGAGTCACTCTCAGCTTCAAACCAGGCGGTAGATATTCCTCATTGTGATGTTTTTGATAGCAATGAATAACCTGTACAAGCACATCAACTTCATTATTTTCCAACCGTTTTAGATTGACAACTAAAGCTAAAGTTTGACCATTTAGTAGTAGTCCAAAATCTAATTTTTTCGCCCCAGAATAATGTTCATTTATTGAGTGACTTCTTGCATAACCCCAAACATAGTTATTATCAAGCGTTTTCAGAATATTTTTGGTAGATTGCCAACCCTCTTCAAAAACTTCAAGCCACCAATTGGTTAGGTTAACTAGTGTTTGAGTAGAAATACTTGTAGGCTGAGTTATATTTCGTATCTCTGTATTATTGACTTCAACTACTGATGGTAAAGGAATAGCAGTTGGTGACAAGAAACGTGAGTATAACAAGAGATTGTTTATTTCAGAATCAAACCAAGAAAGCGGTAACTGATAATAACTATTAGATTTTACCTCCAAATTAATTGATTGCCAATATTTAACGAGTTCGTCATAACGCAAAAAACCATGAATATTTAATTGTTCTTCCTCTTCTAAAATTTCCAGCAAGACATAGAAGTGAGCAACCCTTTTTGGTGAAGTGATAATTTTTTGTGATACAGTGACAAAATCATCAATCAGATTATCTATGATAATTAAGCAAAGGCGAAATTCACCAATATTGAGATAACAAACATCATCAATTAGATTCTCACCACTGTCTTGATTAATTTTGAGATTTGGATTTCGTTCTTTTAGGTAATTTTCAAAGCCGAGTTGTGCTAATGCGTTTAAATAAAATTTCCATTGGCTAATCTCGCCGAATTGGTTAAAATTATTCTCGCTGATGACTTGTGCTTCCTCAAAAAAATCTGGTTCTAGCAAAACAACTTTTGGGGAAAATATTATTCTCCTCTTTTGTGTTGTAAGTATAGATTTTTCAGATATATTCATCTTTTATCTCCCCATTGATCATCTCATGAAAAAGCAATGTATATTTGTTAGTATATATCTTGTTTATGCTGCGTAGGATGAATCACTAAGGTAAACGCAGATTTGTTTAGCGAATAAGCTATTTTTACTTTGTTTTTTCCCACTAAGTAATTCTGCTTTTGCCTGTTTGAATGTTTGATTCCAGGCAAAATCTCTAATTTCCGCAACAATATTTTTTAGAGATTCAGGTTCCTGAGAAATTCTTGTTGACTGAGATTGATTCAGCGATTGTAAAAGTTTCTCCAAAAAAATCTCCTCTGTTCGATACTGGACAATTTCCAAAAAATTTTCTAACTGCATAATACGTCTGGCTTTACTCCATTCGATTCCCCAATGTTTACCAATTTCACTTAAGGATATACTCTCTTGGTAATAAAGTCGCAAGCCTTCCGGTAATCGTTGAGCAAAATTTTTGTAACCTTTACTTTTTTTCAAATCTTCAATCCGCTGGTGAATCACCTCTCCTATTGTTTCATATAACACCTGTTCAAACAAGTCTTTACAGATTTCTTGTAATCTTTCAAATTCTACGTCCTCCGGCTCGCGGTCTGTATGATAAGGTAATTCTGGATTGGGAAAATAATCATTGGTTGAATTATCATACACTTCCATAGGTACAGTTTTGGTACTACCTGTTTTTTTGTAAAGCCAGTCTTGACGTAAGCTTTCTGCTATATGTTTGAGATGATAAATTAATGTATTCTGAGAAATAATAAGATTTTTTTGCTGCAACAAATACAGCATTTCTTGCAGTTGGCTTGGTGTTGGTTCAGAACAGCGCCCTTTTTGGCGTTTTTTTAGTCTGTCTCGTTGGTACACTGTTTTAAAAGCTTTTACAATTTCATAGTCTTCTGTTGAAAGAAGCCCAGACAAAGAACGGGTTACAGATTTACATAGTAGTCCCCAATCACTAGGAGTCGCTAACCCAAACTCCCACAAAAATGACTTAATTTCTTCATTCTGGCGGGTGAGTCTGTGAATCCAATTATCTAAGCTTTCGTTAGAGCCTAAGTTGGGATTAAAGCTGCGCAAAATGTCAACGCTAAAAAATTTTCCGCCTTTTGCTATGGGTCGAGTCGTGCCATCATGGTTATTCAAGATATATTGAGTTTTACCCTCACTATCTAAAATCACCAGTGCTTTACCATCATCGTTTAAAACGAAGGGAAGTAAATCGGTGTACTTAAAAAGATTTTCTGCACTGACATTGTAGATGTGAGGGATGGTTTTGCAGGTGATGAGAATTCTGTGTGAAACATAGCAGCGTAGACAAAGTCCGGCGATCGCACGTTGATAGATGTCGTCATCTAAACGAAAAATGTTCCACAAAACTGTTTGAACTTGTTTATTTTCTTCTGTCGATAGTGTGGGTTTGTTGCTTAAGTGAGGGAATTGTGTTTTCAAAAACTCCTTAGCTTTAGAGATTTCTCTGTGGTGTTTTAGATGAACATCTTTCCCTATAGGAAGTATCTGCATTTGCCAATATTTAGTTGGTGATGCCATAGTAATTTAAATTACTTAACGCTTGGTAAAACACGATATTGCGAAGCAGCACCAGAGACTATTTTTTGATTCATCTTCTGGGCGCTATATTTATATAGGTTTGATTTTGGGAAGATATGCAGTTTTGGGGAATGGGAAGCCGATGAAGGTAGATATACCAATTTACAGGCATTTTCAGGTAAATAGACCACAGTCATAGAGGTGCAATGCCTTGCATCCTTAAAAGTGGTGTAGTTCATTTATGTGAAAACTGCTAGCTCATAAATTTTGGGCGAACGCACCCAACAAAGAGGAGCACGATCGCGCTCCTGGAAAAAAGAACATATGCTTTGACTCTGGGTATTTAGGTAAAGATACTAAATATTAGTACTTATATTAACTTTTAAGCGTATCCGAGATTTGATTTTAATTCTGCAAGCCAATTTTGAGCATATTTGTTAGCTAGAGGTTTTACAATCTCTCTACCAACCATTTCTTCCATTATCTCATCATTGATGAGATAATAGATGATAGCCTCAAATTTATCAAAGTAAGTCGTTATCAAACCTGCCTTTGCTTCTTCAGATAAACAAGAATTTGCTGTTAAGTTGCATAGCTCATTAAACAAATTTGCTACTGTTTCATTGCTAAGTAACAAATCTGCTACTTGGTTGCTTATATCCCCTGGTATAAACATTTCACTAATTCCATCAAGACTAGCCCCAACTGAACGACCCAGAGCTTCGCCTGCGAATCCAGCTATAGAACCTCCAGCTGCCAAGATAACAAACTTAACGGCATATTTTTTAACCAACTCTTCTGACTCTAAATATTCTTTTTCTTCATCAAAAATAAAGTCGCTTAAAACGTATCCAGCAGCCCCACCTAGAGGACCTGCGGCTACACCTCCAACTAATCCCAACCCCATCTTTGCCAAAAGTTGTATCATGATGATTACTCCAAAACTTTTTTGTTGAGCAGAAAGAGAAACTTAAAGTAATTGTTTTCTCTGCTTCCACTTTTAAATAAGTTCAGGTTCAATCAACCCATACACTTAGTTGAAATAGTTGATATAATTCTCAATAAATAAAAGAGCTACATTTATAACCGTTGGCGAGAGTGGGCGACTGGTGCAAGATGTTGGTTAACGTTTCTGAGTGCCGATACCGTCACATAAAGTGCGATCGCTTGTTATCCACCTAAAGATATAAGTAAATGTGACTAAACTTCCATTTGGGTCACACAAGTGTATAAGTCGATTGGACTTAAACCTATTTAAAAGTAGAAGCAGGAAAACAAGCAATTAGCTTGAGTTCCTCCTTCTGCTTAAAAGAAAATCACACCATCAAAAAAAAATTCCTATGAGCATCAAACCTGATTTGCAACAAAGTTTCATGACTCAATTGCTGAAAACAAAATCATTCACACGAACAATCAACAAACTTTCTGCTATCGGACTAGTGGTGTGTTCACTTTTAACAACATCATTTTTAACACCCGAATCTAGCTACGCTAACAGTGTCTTCAACAAAAAAGATTCTGCTGTTGTCCAAACAAAGCAGAACTCTGGAGTTAGGGGAAATTACAAAGACTTTTTGACAGCACTTGCAATAAGAGAAACAGGACAACAAAATCCACCTACTAACATTGAGAACCAGTTGGGTTTTATAGGCAAGTATCAATTCGGAGAAGCCTTACTGAAAGATCTTGGCTATTACGACACCCCTAATCCCTATATTGGTGGAGCAAATGGTGTAGACAGGAATTATTGGCGCGGTACATGGAGAGGTAAAAATGGGATTAATAGCAAGCAAGATTTCCTTAATAATAAGAATAATGTGCAAGAAATAGCTATTCAAGAAGCTATGCAATACAAGTGGGGCTTGATCAAAAATCAACTCAATGGACGTTCCATAAAAGAATTTATCGGACAACAACGAGGAGGAGTAGTCGTCACAGCATCCGGAATTCTTGCAGCGGCGCATCTGCGTGGGGAAGGAGGAGTTGCCAAGCTGCTGCTGAGTAACCAGGGTTCTACAGATGAAAATGGCACTTCTATTCTCGCCTACTTAAGGGAATTTGCCGGATACCAAGTCCCTTTTGATTAGGGGAAACACTGTCAGCGTCATTGGAATTCTTTTGTGCTTTTAGTCGTTCACTTTTGAATTCCAATACCCTTGCATAAAGTGCTATCGCTCTTACTCACTTTTGGATTGTTTTTCAGATAATCGTGCACCCAACTGCAACCATCAGCCAATAGTTGATTTGACTCCAATCCCAAATTCCAGATAATAATTTTTCCGGCTTTGTCGGCTGAAATAAGGTGATTGCCATCGGGGCTGAAATTAATGCTCATGACAGAATCACTATGTCCTTTGTAAGTTTTCAATTCTTTACCGTCAAGACTCCAGAGTTTAACAGTCTTATCTAAACTACCAGTAGCAATTGTTTTGCCATCTGGACTAAATTTGACACGGAAGACTCCAGCTTCATGTCCTTTGAGAGTTGTGATTAATTTGATGAATTTACCTTCAAGCGTCCAAAGTTTGACAGTTTTATCCTCACTAGCAGTAGCAATCATCTTGCCGTTGGGACTGAAACTGACACTATGAACTCCATCTTGATGATGTGTAAGAGTTGTGATTAGTTTACCTTCTGTTGTCCAAAGTTTGACAGTTTTGTCCCAACCAGCGGTAGCAATCATTTTGCCATCTGGACTAAAACTGACGCTATTAGCCCCTTCTCCATCTTCATCTTTATCTTTTTTATGTGCCTTAATGGTGTGGAGCAAATTGCCATCTAAGCTCCAAAGTATGACAGTTCCATCATGACCAGCGGTAGCAATCATTTTGCCATCCGGACTAAAACTTACTTGCCAAATCCATTTTTTATTGTGCCCTTGGAAAGTTTTTATTTTCTCTCCTTGACGATTCCAAAGTATGACAGTGCCATCTTGAGTAGCGGTAGCAATTCTTTGTTTATTAGGGCTAAAACTGATGTGAGTAAACCATGTATCATGGCTACTGTCATCTAATTTAAGGGTTTTAATTAATTCACCTGAGCGCTTCCAAAATTTGACAGTCTTGTCCTTACTAGCGGTGGCATATTCTTTTCTATCAGGGATAAAACTTACGCAAAAAATCGCATCATTATGCGCCTGATGGATTTGATGTTTCTTCCCTTTTACTTGCCAAAGTTTCACAGTTCCATCTTTGCTAGCAGTGGCTATTGTTTTTCCGTCCGGACTGAAACTGACACTCCATATCCAATCTTTATGTCCGCTCATTAGGGTTTGGAGTTTCTCGCCAGATTCACTCCAGATGATAATAGTTTGGTCAGCATCGACGCTAACAATCTGCTTTCCATCAGGACTAAAGCTCACGCTAGTGACCGAATTTTTATGAGCATCTAGGGTTTTTATTTCCTTTCCTTCAATGCTCCAGAGTTTCACAGTTTCATCCCTACTAGCGGTAGCAATTTTTTGACTATCAGGGCTGAAACTCACACCCCAAACCCAATCTTTATGTCCAGCGAAGGTTCGCAGTAGTTTTCCATCCCGGCTCCAGAGTTTGACTGTTTTATCCTGACTGGTAGTAGCAAGAGTGTTACCATCAGGACTGAAACTCAGGTTTAAGATAGGCTGATCATGTCCCTTGAAGGTTTTGATTAATTTACCTTCAATTGTCCAGAGTTTGATATATCCCTTGGCATCAGCGCTAGCAATTGTCTTTCCGTCAGGACTAAAACTGACACTATAAACTTTTGTATTATGCCCCGTAAGGGTGGTCATTAATTTTCCTTCTGTTGTCCAAAGTTTGACAGTTCCATCCCAACTAGCTGAGGCAATTATCTTTCCTGTAGGGCTAAACTTGACGCTACGTACCCAATCTTGATGTCCTTTGAGAGTTTGTATCTGAGTCCCATCCAAACTCCAGAGTTTAACAGTTTTATCCCTACTGGCAGTGGCAATTCTTTGACCGTCGGGACTGAAACTAACGTCTGTCACTTCATCTGTATGCTTTTCCAGTCGATTGTGTTCTGTAACTTTATAAAGTGCCTCTTGTAAGAAAATATCAATCTGTTTTTGGATATCAGCTTTTTCCTGGTGTCTATAAAATGCTGGGAAAAAAGATGTTTCATTCAGTTTTCTGGATGCCTTCAAACTTTCTATGAGGGCATCAAAATCTTGACCTGAAGTCAAAAGTGCTTTACTAGATACACTAATAGCTTTGATTTCGTTCAAACGTGAATTCTGCCATTGCCACCATGCAGCCCCAGCTAGCATTAAGGTTACCACCAAACCACCAGTAAGCCCAAAAACAGTTAGCTGTCGTCTGCGCCTATGTTGGCTTTGCTCGTTATCCCACCGTATCATGCTACCAGTGATCAAATCTAGCTCTCGTGGTGTCAGTTCATCTCCCCGTTGTTTGTACCAATCTTGTGCGACTGCTAGCCGCGTTCCTTGTAATAAAGCTTCTGGATTTTTATTGCTATTTTCCCAGTCACGCATTTCTTGCTTGAGTCTTTCTTGCCAAATGCGAAACTCACGGTTAGCTTCTATCCACTCCCGCAGAGTTCCCCATTCCCGAATTAATGCTTCATGAACAATTTCTACTGTTTCTATCTTCTCAATTTCATCCCACCCAGTCACCAGCAAACGTTCATCAGCCAAACGTTTAACTAAACCCCAATTTTCATTCCCCACTTCGTTGCGAGTCGCCACACGCCTAGTGTCTTCCGTCCCTTCCCCTGGACGCACTAACTGAATAAAAACTCTTTGCGCTTGTTGTTTCTCTTCCTCAGATAGGTTTTTTAAAACTTCATCAGCGTGTTTTGCTAAACCTTTTTCTAAACCGCCAATTTCTTCATAAGCCTTGTGAGTCAAATACCAATTTTTCTGTTTTGACCAAAGCTGAGTTAAAGCAAATTCCAAAAGAGGTAAACGACCGGGGTGTTCGCCCACACTATTAATAAGTTTACTTGTTAACCCCTCCTCCAATTCCACCTTCATTTTTAAAGCAGGTTTTTCAATCGCATCTCGCAATTCCTTTTTGTCCATTGGAGTTAGTAACAATGGAGTGTATTCTTGCAAAGCCTTCCCCATTGGTTGATAATCAAGCACAATTCCCAAAAAATCTGCTCGCAGCGTCAACACCAGCGTAAATGCTGGAACAGATTTGACAGCCAAAAGTAGTACATTCAAAAAACTGTAACGTTCTTCTTGGGCAGCAAGAGTGTAAAGTTCTTCAAACTGGTCTGCCACTAACACCAAACGCTGATACCCTGAGGAGTGAATGATATTTTCGAGGAAATTGGATAATGCTGTCTCATCATGTCGCAAGTTGACCTCGAATTCTAGTTCTGCTAACCTGCTATTAGCTTCTCCTGATGCTTTTGGTTGTCGTTGTGCTAGGAATTGGCAATATTTGCTTAGTGCGATCGCCAAAGAATCAAACGGATTTTTCCCAGGACGAAAACTGACTATCTCCACATTCCCAACAGTTTTTAAATGGGGAATCAACCCTGCAAACACTACAGAAGACTTTCCACTCCCAGAAGCACCAACTACAGGAACTAGCGGTTTGCTGTTTACTGCTTCCACTAAATCTGCAATAAATTTATCCCTACCAAAAAAGAAGTCTGCATCTTTCTCTCCAAACGCAGATAAACCGTGATAAGGACATTCAGGAAGTTCACCAGAAAGTCCTCCCAAATCTTCCCAACTCGGTGGCGGTTCAGTTGTATTTTGACAGATAATTGGTAACCAGCTTACCCCCGGTAGCTGCTTTGCAATATCTTTGTCGTCTGCAAGTTCTTTGAGTTTATCTCTAGCTTCCCTAAGTGCAGTAAATAAAGATTGACCTTCTGCAAAAGAATTTAAAAAATATTTGAGAAACTTTTGTGCTAATTTATCTGGCACTTCTTCCCGCCAGACAATAATATAGGGAAGATTTAAATCTGCTAGTTGACTTGCTAAACCTAAACCATCGCAGGAATTGAAAATTGCTAATTTTAAACCTTTCTTAATTGCTGCTTTCAGTGTTCTTTTGATTTCTGACAAACTTAAACTATCATCGGGATTAATATTTATGATTCCTGTTTGACCATCACTTTTTGTTTCGCTATGACCTGCGAAAAATAGGATATCACAAGCTTCTTCCCAGAGCGCGTTAAAATCGGAACGGTTTGGTTCGGAAAGAACTATGAGTTCTGCTGCTCGTTTTTGCAATTTTTGCAGTAACTCTTTATCGGCACTAGTATCAATATTTTTACTATCTCCAAAAATACTAATAATCCTGGGTCTTCTAATTTTACTAGAAGTAGATAATTCTTTTGATGCCGTAGGACTTGCAACACAAGAGTGAAAACGAACAGCCGCTTCACAAGATAAATTTTGAGCCAAAAAATCCCATTCCTGCCAAGGCAGTCGATGTAAAATATCCTTGGTTATCTGTGAGTCAATTTTCTGTGTGTTGATAACCAAACGAATTTCTGGCTGGGGATGTTGTGACAATGCTTGTTTTAATTCTGATTGAATCGGGTAAAGCCACTGATGAAGGTGATTACATAAACGCTGGGCAGAATCGTAACAATCTGTATTGGAAATATGAGTAACTTGGTTCTTTTTAAAACCACCTCTAGAATGCTTCAGTAACGAGTAGTATTGCTCTTTCCAACGTTGATAGAAAACTGGAATGTCGGCATTTGGGGGTAATTGCACCCTTCGGCTGCGCTCAGGGTAAACTTCTAGTTGTGTGATGTTAAGCTGTGGGTTTGCGATCGTCACCTCAAGATTGAGGTTATCAAAACCGTGCTCAAAGTTTCCGTCACCAAACTCCAAGTTTACCCATATTTCCATAGACAACCAGCCTAAATAGTTTACTTAAAGCATTACTATTGTTTGTCTACAAATCAATTATACAGAAATCCGGTTTTATTTGGTCAGACCAGTGCTTGATAAGGGTTTCCCGACAGAGGATAAGAGCGTATCTCCTCCACCAGACGCTCTTGCAACGCCTTCTGGCGTGCGCTCTGCGCACACCCGATAGCCGTAAGGCGTGGCCGTTCCCACTAGGGTGAATTGACAAAGTAGAGGTAAGGAACTCTTAACAGGGAACACTTCGACCCTTTGACCCTAGCCCCGGAGGGGGCGCTACGCAAACGACAAAACTCAGGGCAGCGCAGCGCATCGCGCTTAACAGAAAGTGACCTAGTTTCGTCACAAATCAAATATGAGTCCTATAGAAAAAAATAAAAAGAAAAAATGATTAATAAATTGTAGAAATTACTATGACTTTTTTCATCCTTGTCTTTTACTAAGGTAGTATGCAACCCTGATTTTTTACTTATCCGCTGCTATTAATTGTTGCTAAATTTTATTGAATTCAGCTAAGCTTTAGCTCACTAGATATCTATATTCAGTCCGTTTTAACGGACTTTGCCTATGCAGCCCTGAACTGAAGTTCAAGGGGTACTCACGTCGAGGTGCAAGATCTAAGTTTGTTGAGTTTCGGCTTTATTGCTGAGGTATGTACCAATACGGTGGTGATAAGCTTTTTTTCTCAAGAACTACTTCACAGCAGTTTCGATGCACGAAAAGGGCTTTGGGGATAAGGGGAAGACAACAAAACCCTCCAATGCAGTGTCGCTTCTGCCCAGTCCAACAAATAATTTTTATTAACTGAATTGTATTAATGTATGTACCGAAAAAACCCATGAATCGTAATTCAGCGCTAATAACTGTTTCATAAAATCTTGAAAATGTTATTAAATAACAGTTTGAATGTCATCTTTACTTATAATGACCACGGATTAAACAAAGTATGAAAGAAACAAAATTAAAACATCATTTTTGTTAAATCATGACAAAACGAAATAAAAAAAGGCGTTACAACATTGATCAACACTAGTGATAGAAAAACACCATGTTGGAATCTCAAAATACCTTAAACTCTTCAAGCTTAGGAGCGACAAAATCTACGGCGTTAAATATTCAAGCCACAAATAATTTTGAGAAAGATGGTTTAAATACTTCGAGCCTGAGTGGCTCTTCACAATCTATATTAGATGCAGATCAAGAGTCTTATGATACAGCAATAAACCTTCCGCAGATTGCTAATCCTAATCCTAATCCCATATTTACAAGCGCAGCAATTTTTCCTGATTTTGATGGTAATGGAAAGAAGGACAAGCTTTGGCGTAACCCTCAAACTGGTGAAACCGCTATCTGGCTGATGGATGGTACAAATGTTGCCTCTCAGGGTGCGTTGAAAACAATGAGTTCAGATTGGGACTCTAAATTTGCTGATTTCAACGGTGACGGCAAAACTGACATCATCTGGCGCAATATCAAAACGGGTGATAACACCATTTGGCTGATGGATGGCACAAATATTACCTCTGAGGCAGCTGTGGCGAATGTCCCTACAGACTGGACTTTCAGTACTGGTGAGTTCAATGGTGACGGCAAAACCGACCTCGGATGGCACAATACAAAAACGGGTGAAAATGCTGTATGGCTGATGGATGGAACACAGGTTCTGGCTTCGTCTGCTTTGGAGGCGGTTAATCCAAACTGGGCAGGCACTATTGGTGATTTCAACGGTGATGGTAAAACTGACACCTTATGGCGTGATCAAACAACAGGTGAAAACACTCTTTGGATAACTAATGGTACCACCGTTACTAAAACTGCATTGCCAACGCTTGGTACAGATTGGCAGGCTAGTCTTGCAGATTTCAATGGTGATGGCAAAACCGACATCCTCTGGCGTAATGATAAAACAGGTGAGAACTCTACCTGGCTGATGGATGGCTCAAACGTTGTTTCTCAGACTGCCTTGCCGACACAAAGTGCAGGTTGGACATCCAGTGTTGGTGATTTCGATGGTAATGGTAAGACAGATCTGCTTTGGTATAATCAGCAGACAGGTGAGAGCAAGACTTGGATCATGGATGGTGCAAATGTTACCAGTGACACTGCTTTACCGACACAAAGTCCAGCTTGGAGACCAAGTATTAGCGATGTTGATGGTGACGGTAAGACTGATATCTTCTGGCGCAATTACGAAACAGGTGAGAACAAGGTTTGGCAGATGAATGGTTCTACCCCCACTGAATCTGCTCTGCCGACAATTGACAAAGCGTGGCAGACTGCCTAAGAATTTTTGTAGAATTCGTAATTTGTGATTCGTAATTGATTTGTTCTTGCGAGTCATCAATGAGGAATTATTTGGGATTTAACTGAAATGTTCAGATTCCTGACTTCTATAAGAAGTCGGGAATCTTGTTGTTGACACACGCGAGTGCGTGCCCGTAGGACTTATGATTTATATCAAGTTGCCTAATTACTTACAATAAAAAAATAAAAAGACCTCACCCCGCCCTATGCCTAACGGCACGCTACGCTATCGGGCACCCCTCTGGTGAACTCGCCCAGAGGGGATGGGGGTGAGGTTATTCGTTTTTTATAAGTGTTTATCCGGACATGATATTAGGACTGCGATAGCAGCTTTTTATAAAAGTAGTAGAATGCATCTTCTGTATAAATATGTCTGGTTTTCTGGCATGCTCACTGTAGGCGATGATAGCTATTTAATTCGAGGCTATATTGCACGCAATTGATAACTACTACGCTCATCTGTCTTATTAACAACATATTTGTTATTGGCAAATACAGTTTGATCACAAATAGCAAAAGTAACAGATGTTATGTCTTAACAGAAACATGCAAAAAAAACAGTTAAAAAAATAATGAACACTAGTCATAAACAAACATTATGTTTGCATCTGAGACCTTGGACTCTTCTAGAAGTACTAGTGCACTCCAATCTCTCCCAATCTCCGATAGTTTTATAAACACGGATGGTTTGAATTCTGTTATAGGCATTGGACGCTCTTCTTTGCCATCACTGCTAGAAGATTCGATACAGCCTGTAGATGCTGTCACTACAAAAACAAATTCCAATCCTAATCGTTTGTTCAGTAGTACGGGAATTGTTGCCGATTTTAACGGTGATGGCAAAACGGACAGATTCTGGCGCAATTCTCAAACAGGTGAAACTGCTGTTTGGCTTATGGATGGCTCAAAGCCGACAGCCGGATCCTTACCGAAGCTAGACTCATCTTGGGACTTTGCTTATGCCGATTTCAACCGTGATGGCAAAACTGACATCTTTTGGCACAATAATCAAACGGGTGAAAACTCCATTTGGCTGATGGATGGCACAAAAATAGCTTCTGCGGTTAATTTGGAGAAAGTCGATCCATCGTGGACTGCTAGCATTGCTGATTTTAATGGCGATGGTAGAAGCGATATTTTCTGGCACAATCAGGCAACGGGTGAAAATGCTACTTGGTTAATGGATGGCACAACAGTAACCACTGCAGCTTTTTTGCCCAAAACTGATTCACAATTGTCTTACAGTATTGTTGATTTCGATGGTAATGGCAAAAGCGACATCTTTTGGCGTGATCAAACAACGGGAGAGAATGCTATTTGGTTTGTAAATGGTACCGACACATCAGAGTATTCTCTATCGAAAGTAGATCCGTCTTGGAATTATAGCCTTGGCGATTTTAACGGCGATGGTAAAACCGACTTGCTCTGGCACAATAATCAAACGGATGAAAATGCTGTTTGGCTGATGAATGGTATTTTCGTCAGTTCAGGTTCTCTGGACAAGAAAGATTCTTCCTGGAAATCTAGTATTGGTGATTTCAACGGTGACGGCAACAGTGACATCTTGTGGCATAATGCTCAAACTGGTGAAAACACTGCTTGGTTGATGGATGGCACATCCGTTGAGACTGCAGCTTTTCTGCCCGCAACTGATCCAGCTTGGCAACCCAGCATTGGCGATTACAATGGTGATGGCAAGAGTGACGTCTTCTGGCGTAGATACGACACTGGTGAGAATAATATTTGGCAAATGAATGGTACAACAGTTTCTGGATCTTCTACAGATACTGTTCCTGTTGAGTGGTCTGTTTTCTAGAAATTTGTGGTGATGCAGATTATAAACAATATACACGTAGATGATGGAGTTATCATCTGCGTGCATGTTTTTTTATCTTTTCATCCTTTCTTCTAAGGCTTCTCGTGCGTGTTCTCGGTCGTCAAAATGGATTTTTTCTGTTCCAAGAATTTGGTAGTCTTCGTGACCTTTTCCGGCAAGTAAAACGCCGTCTCCGGGTTGTGCTTGCAATATGGCAGTACGAATGGCGGTTGCGCGATCGCCCATCACTATCGGCTTTACTGTTTCTGGAATTCCTTCTAAAATATCGTCCAAAATCCTTTGTGGGTCTTCAGTACGGGGATTGTCGGATGTCACCACAGCGACATCTGCTAATTCAGCTGCGATTTTACCCATTTTCGGGCGTTTGGTGCGATCGCGATCGCCTCCACACCCAAACACGCAAATCATTTTCCCTGGAATAAACGCTCGCGTTGCTTTGAGCAAATTCTCCAAACTATCTGGTGTGTGGGCATAATCCACAATAACGCTGATATCTTGCTCCGGAAGAATTTGTACTCTTTCCATCCGTCCCGGAACTCCGGGAAACTCAGGTATCACAGATGCGACTAACTGTAAATCTAATCCCAAGTGTAAAACGGCTCCTACTGCTGCCAGTAAATTTTCTAGGTTATATTGACCAACAAGCGGTGAACGAAAAGCAACCTTACCTTTTGGTGTGTGTAATGTACCACTGACACCATTTGGTTCGTAACTCAGGTTACTCATCCACAAATCAGCTGTAGAATCATTGACACTATAACTCCACACTTTCTCTGGCTTCAAGGATGCTATTAACCGCTTGCCGTAGGAGTCATCAGCGTTAATGATTGCGCGTCCCTTAAGATATTGAGGACTAAACAGCAGTGCTTTTGCTGCAAAATAATCTTCCATATTAAGGTGAAAGTCCAGATGGTCTTGGGTAAGATTGCTAAACACCCCGACCTCGAACTGACAACCCAAAATTCGACCCTGCGCCAAAGCGTGGGAACTCACTTCCATCACTCCGTACTCATTCCCAGCATCAAAAGCAGTCGCTAGCTGCTGTTGCAGTTCGACTGCAAACGGTGTTGTATAAGCAGCAGTTTGGACAAAACCATGCCAACGAGTGTAGAGAGTGCCCATTAAAGCTGTTGGCAGATTTGCTTGATGCAGAAAATACTCAATCAGGTGGGTGATTGTGGTTTTACCATTTGTGCCCGTCACACCTACAAGTTTGAGTTTTTGCCCAGGATAGTCGTGGAAGGTGGCTGCTAATTGGGCACAGGTTTTTGTCATGTCATCAGCAGTGACAACACAAGCAGATGGTGTCGGTGGATGTTTCTGTGCTGCTTGAGGAGAAATAATTGCAGCTACAGCACCAGAGGCGATCGCACTTTGCCAAAAGTCACCACCATCAACTCGTGTTCCAGGCATCCCAATAAACAAATCTCCCGCAACGCAAGCATGGGAATTTGTCTTTAAATTCTTGATTTCGGCATCCATTGCTGGATGTTGTGGTAACTGCACAACATCATCTACAGTCGCTAGTAACTCCCGCAGTTTCATTTTGTGAACCTCGTCACACATTCTGATTTTGCTTATTTTGCACTATGTTTTCTATTTATACAAATACTTTGAGTTAATTGAATTGGGAATAAGCAACAGGGGTTTTTAGGTAAAAATTTAAACCCCCACCCAAAACTTGCCACTTGATAGTTGTGGAAGTAACAGACTCTCACAAAAGGGGAACAGAATTTCCTGTTCCCAATAATCGCTGTTCCCTTATTGGATCAATTGGAAAAAACTTTTCGATTAACTGTACTTGGCTTATCTGCTATAAAAAAAAGAAGTGGGAGCAGGCATACCAAACGCCATTAATGCTCCCACTTACCATTTACCGCTGAAGAGACAGGAATATGTACAGACATTGCCAGTGATTTAGGGGGCTAATGTGCAGGTTAACGACAATGCCTGTACGAGCTAAATATTCCTGGTGCGGCAAATGTAAACTTGATTATTCATATTGATTTCTCTCAACAACTAGTCAGTAAATCATTTGGTGATATACTTTCTGTTTATTTGGTGATTTTTGGTAGAAGGTGTATCACACTTTATGGTATGTGATACACCCTGATAACAACACCCTTGAAGTCGTTTACCTTCTTTAATTTAATCGATTTACTCATAGCTTGGTTGCCACTTTGGCAGTTTTTTTATTTTTTGAAAGCTCATCAATAACAACATAATTTTAGATTTTATCTTTGAAAAATTCTTTATTTCATATTACTCAAGTTAAGTAAAGAAAAAAAAGAGTGGGAGCAAGCATACCAAACGCCATTAAAGCTCCCACTTACCATTTACCGCTGAAGAGACAGGAATATGTACAGACACTGCCAGTGATTTAGGGGGCTAATGTGCAGGTCAAGGACAATGCCTGTACGGGCTGAATATTCCTGGCGCGGTAAATGTAAACTTGATTATTCATATTGATTTCTCTCAACAATTAGTTAGTAGATCATTTGAGGATATACTTTCTGTTTCTTGGGTAAATTTTGTGAAAGATGTATCACACTTTATGGTATGTGATACACCCTGATAACAAAACCCTTGAAGTCGTTTACCTTCTTTAATTTAATCGATTCACTCATAGCTTGGTTGCCACTTTGGCAATTTTTTTATTTTTTTTGCAAACTACCTAACACAACAGAAATTGGTAATCAGTCCAGATAGTTCATAGCTTTTGTGGCTGAATCACTATGAGTATAGCTTAACTTGAGTAAAGTACAAAACTCGCCATTCACAAGCCTCTCAAGTCTACTTTTCTGCTTCTTTATGTCACAAATTAGTGTGGGGTTAGACCCCTGATTTCGTATGAATAAATGATGGGTTAGACCCCTTATGATTCTATAAAGAAATGATGGGTCATACCCCTTAATCCGTAGTAATTTATAATTTCATGTGTTGTCTGAAAATTAGAGTTTTATTACACACCTAAAGTATTAGAGTTTAGACTAATTTTAGCTCTCAAACCGCCAAAGCCTTATCCAGACAGCCTTTCCCAATTTATGACTGCTTTAGGATTCCGAAATCTAAAATGCTTGCTATACAAGGGTTGTAGTCTAAGAAATAGAATTTAATCTAAACTCCAGTAAAGTATTTTTGGTCAACTCAGATCTTGCACCATAATTCTTGTCCGCCAAGAAATAAATTTCTTGGCTCAGAGATCAAGTAAGCTAAAGCTTACTGGATAAGCGTTTGCTCATATCTTGCACCAGCTTTTGGGTCCGCCAAGAAATAAATTTCTTGGCTTAAAACTCAAGTAAGCTAAAGCTTACTGAATATACATTCCAGTCCGTTTTAACGGACTTTGACTATGCAGCCCTGTAGACGCCCTTGGCGGTGAGCCAGTCCGGTGGACGGGTTCCCCGGCATAAAGGAGCAAGCGCCGGGGTGAGGCAGCGCGGTCTTGGGGAGGCAGTGCGTTGCCCAGAGCAGCGCCTTGCGGTGAATCCAGCGCTGCCAAGAGTTGTGCCTTGCGGTGAATCCAGCGCTGCAGGCGGGTTTCCCGCCGTAGGCGACTGGCGAACCCGAAGGGCGTCGGGTTAAGCGCGTTGTGGCAACTAGCCCCGATAGGCGTAGCCGTGCCGCAGGCATAGGGGGCGCTACGCAAACGGAGCGGGTTTACCGCCGTAGGCGACGGGCGTTCCCGGAGGGAGCCAGTCCTGCCAAGAGTTGTGCCTTGCGGTGAATCCAGCGCTGCAGGCGGGTTTCCCGCCGTAGGCGACTGGTGAACCCGGAGGGAGCCAGTACTTGATGAGTGTTTCCCGACAGAGGTATCTGGTGAGACCAGCGCTGCCAAGAGTTGTGCCTTGCGCGGGTTAAGCGCGTTGTGGCAACTAGCCCCGATAGGCGTAGCCGTGCCGCAGGCATAGGGGGCGCTACGCAAACGGAGAGGGTCTCCCGACCTAGGCGACTGGCGAACCCGAAGGGCGTTGGGGTTCCCCCAAAGTCTGCCGGGGGAAGCAACCCAAGCGGCGAGCTTTGACCGTTGTGGCGACTGCGGGGGGTTCCCAAGGCAGCTTTTGGGGGGAAGGGGAGGAACATAACGTGCCGCCCCGTTGTAGCACCTGCCGTGGTTTCCCCCATGAGCGACTGCCGAAAGGGTTTCCCGACTTGATGCGTCTGGCGTCAACTGGCGAACCCGGAGGGCTTCGGTGCAGGGTACTTTAGTTCAAGGCGTACTCAGGGGAAGGTGCAAGATCTGAGTTTGGATCAGTTTTAACTGAGATCTTGCACTATTCTCAATAACCGTAGGGTGGGCACTGTCCACAACGTAAAAATAAGGTTTTGAGCGAACTCTAGGCAGTGCCCAACGCCAGATGCTACCCTAGTGGGAACGGCCACGCCTTACGGCTATCGGGAAGCATCTGGCGTGGTTAGGTGTGTATTGGACGAAACTGCGAACCGCTATATGTTTAATTTGGTGGTTCTACTTATCCGCATTAATGCTGTCAACCCTGGCATCATCAATACAGATATGATGGCCCGTATCACAGAGGAAAACGGTGATGCTGAAACTGCAAGTCAACAATTGACAACAATGATTCCAATGGAACGAATGGGGAAACCTGAAGAAGAGACTTTTAAGTCTGTTAAGCGTTAAGAGTTCCCTATTCCCTATTCCCTGCTATATTAATCTTTACGTATAATGGTTGACAATGGAGTATGTTTGCGCATATCCAACATATTTGCTAGAGATTCTTTACCCTGACTCGGCGAGATATTTTGTTCTGGTGGTAAAACTGTGACTACAGTTTCTGTTCGAGGAGGCATTATAATAACAGGCGTCCTTGGTATTGATGGCACAAAAGCTGGTACGTTCTTCTTGGGACGGGGTTTTGATACTGGACGACGTTTTGCTAAGCGTTTTTGATGGCGGTTAATGTTATTTGTGGCTTCTTGAGGCTGTGCCCGACGATTGAGCAGTAGGAATATTATTAAGGTACCACTACCACAACTCAGAGCAATAGCAGCCACCATCCATAAAGGTGTAGGATTGATTGCTTTGGAGGGTGCTTTAATTGGTTTGATAATTTCAGCTTGGGCGATTTCTGCTTCCTCTGGTTGCATATGCCCCACATGACCCAAGCTGTACAAGGCAGCAGCAGTACTACCTATAGAAATCAATAACAACCCTGCTGGCAATAGCCAAGTATGATGTACAAGCAGATTTATCAGGAAATTTTTATTCCCTGTCGTTGGTGGAACTTTCTTCCCCGACTTGGGTACAGGTGCTTTTGATTGCGATGACTGCTGCTGTACACTCTGGCTATTTTCCATAGTTGCTTTGCTCATTTTAACCCTCCAGTTTTAGATTATACTGAAGGGTTAACCAGGATGTATCCGTAGAAAATTATATAGTTTCAGTATAGTTTCTTTAAAATACTAGTGACTTAATCTGATATTGGTTTCTACGCTTTTTGTACTTATTAATACTTTTTTAGAGAGGGCGGAAAATCAGTTTTCCTCTTGCGTTGTTGAGGAACCAGAATGTCTTTCGAGAGCCAGTTGGATTAATCTATCAACTAATTGGGGGAAAGAAACACCGCTATGCGCCCAAAGTAAAGGGTACATACTTGTTGCTGTAAAGCCTGGTAATGTGTTGATTTCGTTAATGAAAACTTCTCCTGTAGCTTCGACGTAGAAAAAATCTACCCTTGCCAATCCAGCAGCGTCAACAGCAATAAATGCGCGCATTGCCATTTCCTGAATTTGACGAGTGACAGCTTCCGGTACAGGTGCTGGAATCAGTAAACCTGCTTTTCCTTCTGTGTATTTAGTATCGTAATCGTAATAATCGCTTGCGTAAGTAATTTCACCAATAACTGAAGCTTTCGGACTATCATTTCCTAAAACCGCACACTCTAATTCTCGTACGACAACTCCAGCTTCAACAATTATCCTTCGGTCGTAGCTGGCGGCGTTATCTAATGCTGCTTCTAATTCTGGTCTTGTTCGCACTTTGGCAATACCGACCGATGAACCTAAATTAGCAGGTTTGACAAAGCACGGATAACCCAAAGTCGCCTCAATCTCATCACACAGTTTGGGGAAAACACAAGGATTCGACCAAATTTGCGCTCGATTTAACGCTTTGTATTTTACCTGTGGCAATCCCGCTTGGGCAAAGGCTGTTTTCATGGCAATTTTATCCATTCCCACCGCCGAACCCAACACTCCAGAACCAACAAAGGGAACCTGCATTAAGGTGAGTAACCCTTGTATTGTGCCATCTTCACCGTTGGGACCGTGGAGAATGGGAAACCAAACGTCTACTTCTGCAACTTGGGAAGGAGATTGCCAACGGCCCAGAACTTGATTTTTGGCAACTGATAATTGATCATTAGGTGTACTTGGCAATTGCAGCGGTGTTCCGGATTCCAAAACTTGTTGCGGCACATCCCCTGCTAGCCAACGTCCATCTTTGTGGATGTAGAAAGGTAAGATTTCGTATTTACCAGTATTTTGCTCTGTCGTCAAGGCTCTGGCGATCGCCCGTGCTGAACTTATAGAAACTTCATGTTCTCCCGAACGACCACCAAAAAGCAATCCCACCCGCAGCTTTGTCATCGGAAATACCTCTGTCACGCCTCAAATTCAGATAGCGTAGCACAACTTGGCAAAGTTGCTCTATTTTTCTTGAGCGGAACTAAGGGTGTAGGGGTATAGGGGAGCCAGTACTTGATGAGGGTTTCCCTCCGTAGGTATCTGGCGTGTGTAGGGGTGTAGGGGAGGACAGTGCCCTTACACCCCTAATTTTAAGATTCTTCCGAGAAAGTGTTGCTCGCACAAAACCCTGAAAAATTCGCTGATGATTGGGATCATTTGGAGAAAGTTCTGGATGCCATTGAACACCTATTGCCCAAGGATGATGTTCATGTTCTATTGCTTCAATCACTCCATCTTTCAATGCATATGCAACAGTATGCCAACCAGGTGGGATTTTACGTGCAGCTTGGTGATGAAATGAAACTACAGATATTTGAGTTTTTTGAATCAACTTTGCCAGACGGCTATTTGGATTGATTTTGATTATATGCTCTGTAGATTGCCACAGTCCTGGTTCTGGTTCTTGTCTATGCAAGACGGATGTACCGTACTTATCTGGTATATGAGGAATGAGAGTACCACCAGATACTACAATCAAGATTTGCAATCCTCTGCAAATGCCTAACACTGGTATGTGGTTATCTAGAGCAAAGCGTGCTATCTGGAGTTCAAAAACATCTCTGTGTGAATCCACCGAATAAATCTTAGGATGAAACGAGCCATTGTAAAAAACTGGATCAATATCTCCACCACCAGAAAGAATAAGACCATCAAGAGGCTCAAGGAGTTTTTGTGGTTCAACCTCTGTTGCTGGCAATAAAACTGGCACACCACCTGCGGCTTGTACAGCATTTGAGTAAGCATTGAGTGGGGACACAGCAGTTGCTTGCTGACGACCATAGGTTGTGATACCAATCTGTGGGGGTTTGGATTCTTGACTCATGGTTTTTGCAGACTCTATCACGCCTCAAATTCAGATAGCGTAGCACATCCGGGCAAAGTTGCTGTATTTTTATTTGTTCGCTCTAATATTTGTAAATAGCTCCATTTTTAGCTATGTTAATCACATGATAACCAGTAGTTTGAGCAGGCATAATTGTGACTGTGAGAACATTATTTGTCACAGAAGTTTCATATCTCAAACCGCTTGCGTCTTGAGTTGCAGCTTCTTGGGAAGGATCGTAAACGGCAATATTTACTGGTAGGGAAATATTTTTGAGTTGTGTATTAGCTCCCACAGATAAGTCGTTATCCGCACGCCCATCAAGAAAATTGTATTTCAAAGCAGACTTTGTTTGATTGACTAGGACAACTGCAAATGGGCTTTTTGGATTGACTCGTGCGATCGGTTGCCAATAGCCAGGTTGATACGTGCGTGCAGGTGGGTTTTGTGGTGTATTTTGAGCTAGGACTGGAGTAATCCCTATAGCCAAAAGAACTCCTATTACAAACTTTAACTGTCTCCAAGTTAGTTGCTGCATACTTACCTGTTCACTAAAATAAAAAATGCATGTTCCGAATATTTCGACGTAATTAGGACTTACAGGTTCTCTAACGCTGACAGCTAGCAAACCAAAACCGGAATCTCCTCACCTGTTAAGCTAAAAGCACGAACTTCGGTAATTTTTACTTGAACCAACTTGCCCTTAAGTTTATTGATATCACCAGTGAAAAACGTGAGACGGTTTCCACGGATACGCCCCATAACTTGGGTTTTGTCTTTGGTGTTTTGATCTTCGACTAGGACTTCTTCAGTGCGTCCCATGTAACGTTGCGATCGCTCGGCTGCTTTGATACCAACAAGATGATTGAGTTGTTGTAGGCGATCGCTCTTAATCTCTTCACTCAATTGCTCATCCCAAATTGCGGCTGGTGTTCCTGGACGTGGAGAATACGCTGCTGTATTCAACAAGTCAAAACCAATATCATCTACCAATTTGAGAGTATTTTCAAACTGTTGTTCTGTCTCACCCGGAAAACCGACAATTGCATCAGCACTAATCGACGCATCTGGCATATACCGCCGAATTGTATCGATTATCCGGCGATATTTCTCATGAGTGTAACCCCGACTCATGCGCTTTAGAACTTCGTTATCTCCAGATTGGAAGGGAATGTGGAAGTGTTCGCACACCTTGGGTAATTCCGCGCAAGCTTTGATCAGGCGTTCGGTGAAATAACGGGGATGAGAAGTGGCAAACCGAATCCGCTCAATTCCTGGCACATCATGGACATAGTAAAGTAAATCTGTCAAAGTGTGCAAATGGCGACCTTCCGGCGTGACTCCCGGCAAATCTCGCCCATAAGCATCAATATTTTGACCGAGTAAGGTTACTTCTTTATAACCAAGCCGCCCGATTTCTTCAATTTCCGCGCGAATTGCTTCGGGTGTACGGGATTGCTCAACACCGCGTACATTGGGAACCACACAGTAAGTGCAGCGTTCGTTACAGCCGTAAATCACATTTACCCAAGCAGTTACGGTGCTATCTCGTCGCGGCTTGGTGATATCTTCCATAATATGAACGGGTTCAGTTGCGACAACTTGGTTACCGTCAAAAACTTGTTGTAGCAAATCTTGCAGACGGTTAGTGTGTTGCGGTCCCATCACCAAGTCTAACTCTGGCACACGCCGTAACAGTGCTTCGCCTTCCTGCTGCGCAACGCAACCTGAAACAACGATAGTTAAGTCTGGTTGCTCATGCTTACGCTTTGCTTGTCTACCAAGATAAGAATATACTTTATGCTCGGCATTATCTCTAATTGTACAGGTGTTGTAGAGAATTAAATCTGCTTGATTCGGGTCTTCTGACCACTCAAAGCCCATGTCTTCTAGGATGCCAGCCATACGTTCTGAGTCGGCTTTGTTCATTTGGCAACCGAAGGTGGTGATGTGATAGCGACGGGATGAAGTGGTCATGGTAACTTACAAAGGGAATGAGATCGCGAATTGCACTAATGAAGATTATAGATTTTCGTCGCTAGAAATAATGTAGGTTTGTACTACATACAATATTATTCTTAATTTTGCGTAAAAACTCCCCGTCTCATTCGTAGAAGGGTTTGAAGTGGTACGGGAGTGAAATTATGATCCATTTAGAAAAATTATACTTTATAGATCAAGCTTCTTACTGCCGAATCGCCAGAAGAATACCTAATTTAACGAACCGCCAAGACGCCAAGAACGCCAAGAAAATCAAAAAGAAGATAGGTAATCTTGTACCAGGAAGAGAGTAGTCCCGAATCGCCGGAAGAATACTTATTTTTGAACCGCAGAGGCGCACCAGAGCACAGAGAGAAGAGTAAATTCTTGCAGATAATCTTAGACCACCGAAGGGAGTAATATCTGGGACATTTAGACGTTACTCTGATCGCGTCATTGTATATTGTTTCGATACGTTACAACAAATTACCGAACTTTTGGAGTTAAGCAGGAGGTTTAGATGGATGAAGATGTTTTAGATTATCAACTGCGACAGTTAGTAAAGGAAGCACAACTACATCCGCCTAAGAGTCGTGAACGACGGAAAGCGTTGAATCGGTTAATCAAAAAAATTCAGGATTCCGGAAAAATAACAAGACTTCCAACATGGAAAGATTTTCCTAATTTTCAAGATATTTATGACGAAGCACTAGGAAAAACCTGGATGAAAATTTGCGAAAATATCCAGACTTACAATCCACAACATCCGGTTATGGCTTGGGTAAATCAAATAATGAACTCACGGTTTTTTGAGATTCTCAGACAAGCCAGACGACAACAAGCAATCTTCTGTCTGGATGAATTATATAGTTTGGAAGTTGGTTTTGATAATTCGGCGAAAGGGCAATTGTCTAGAGTTCGCAAAGAGCTACAAGAAAAAGAAATATCTCAAACCCATGAAAATAGCGAAAATCGTTTAGTTAGAGAGTTTATCAAAGATGATCCAGAAAGGATTTTACAGAATACTTACATCGTAAATGACATAAATGCCAATTTACAACGAATTTTATTAATGAGATTAGATGCATAAGAGTGGAAGTATATATCTGAAAAATTAGCTCATCCAATACCAAGACTTTCTGAGCTTTACCAGCGGAGTCTAAAAAAGCGTAAGATTATTGATTATTTTCGTAAATATTTACAGTAGTTCACAATCATTCACTCTTTGCACTTCAACATTAAGGATAATTAATTATGAACGCTAACGCTGAACAAATATCTTTTAGAGTACCTCTAAGTTTCGAGGCACATGGTAAAGCAGAAAAGCACCGCAAAGGGATATCTAATCCTATAGAGCTAAACAAGTCTATCTCAATATTTTAGCTGTATATGCAGTCGATTATTATCTTCGCTGTATGGGTTTTGAAACCAATCAAGAAGAAGAGGATAATTACAATCCTTGGATGCAGAGTTTAATAGATGTGGCAGATTTGAAAGTCAAAAATATTGGAAAATTAGAGTGTCGTCCTGTTTTATCAAATGCAGAATATTTGGAGATTCCACCAGAGGTTAGAACAGATAGAATTGGCTATGTAGCTGTGCAGTTGAGCGAATCTTTAAAATCAGCGACGATTCTAGGTTTTACAACTCAAGCTGTAGCTAAAATTCCTCTTAGCCAGTTGCAATCTGTAGACGATTTACTCGATTATTTAACAGATAAAGAACAAGCAGCAACAGTTAGTCTTCACCAATGGATCAAAGGAGTTGTTACAGAAGGCTGGCAAACAATTGATGAAATTTTACATCCTCAACAAATTGAATGGATGGGGTGTAGAAGTTTCAGTATCACACGCGGGAAAAAAATTGATTTGGGCTTGGAGTTAAATGGCTTATCTGTTGCTTTGATTGTGACGATCGCAGCGGAAAATCAGTCAGCAATAAAAAATCAAGATGAAGTTAACATTTTGATACAAGTGTCTCTCCCCAAAGATGAGTATATACCTGGGGCAAATGTGTATATATCTGAAGGATTAAAAGTGGCTGTGATTGACGATAAGGGAGAGGAAGTTTTAGATACGACTTCTCGGCAGAATGATAATTGGATTGAAGTCGAGTTTAGCGCCCAATTTGGGGAGAAATTTAGTATTGATGTCATTTTAGGAGAGTCAAAAGTAAGACAAGAGTTCGTTGTGTGATAAGTCTATTGCGTAGGGGCGATTCCTAGCCCCTAAGAGGGGCGCTACGCAAACGGAGAGCTACGCTTAACGCTCATACTGTTCTCGCTTTTCTCCTCACCCTCGCTTTTAGCTGCGCTAAAATCTTTCCCTCTCCTTAGCAAGGAGAGGGATGCCCGACAGCGCAGGGTGAGGTTTTGCGGGAATTTTGAGTCATTCGAGGACTTGTGTTTACACCGTAGGCTTTTCACCTCACCCTCGCTTTTAGCTGCGCTAAAATCTTTCCCTCTCCTTACTAAGGAGAGGGATGCCCGGTAGGGCAGGGTGAGGTTCCGAGTTACAGACAATTAGTATTACAAACAAAAAATTACTTTACATTGCTTATGAAAAAATTAGTGCTCCTCAAGTTTGATGGTAAGATTAATTCCGAATTTCATGTAACTTTAGAAATTGCTAATGACGGAGAAACACCTCATCGAATAATCACAGGTAAGTTACCTGGAAATAATACTATTACCCAATTGTTGAATACATGGCACGATACCTATCGCAGTCGGTATGGTCAATTAAGAATTAAAAATCAAAAGAGTAAAAACGTAAATATCGAAGCTCTTAATGAAGAATGTAAGCTGAAATCACAACAATTACTTGATAGTTTTAACGCCTGGTTACAATCATCAGCTTTTACTCCTATCAGAAGTTGTCTAGAACAATTAGAGCCAGAATCTGAAATCAGGGTGATTATTTGCACTGATTGCCAAGAATTGCGTAAACTTCCCTGGCATTTGTGGGATGTATTAACTAAATATCAAGGCGCGGAAATTGCTTTAAGTTCGCCACAAGCTGAACGTGGAAACCGGACTTACAGAGAAAAGATTAGAATTTTGATTATTCTGGGTGACAGCAGGGACATTAATGTTGATGCTGATAAGCAAGAGCTTGAAACATATTGCGGTGAGGCGGAAATTGTCTTACTCAAAGAACCATTAAGAGAGAAATTAAATCAGCATCTGCAAGATAATATCGGTTGGGATATTCTGTTTTTTTCTGGACATTCTCGAACTGAGCGTACACAAGGACGAATTTGGCTGAACAGTCATGATAGTTTGACAATGGCTGAATTGAGGGATGCTTTGCAAATAGCTATAGAAAGACGATTGCAAGTAGCGTTGTTCAATTCTTGTGATGGTTTGGGTATTGCTTATGAATTAGAACAACTGAATATTCCCCAAGTGATTGTCATGCGGGAACCTGTACCTGATAAAGTAGCGCAGGAGTTTTTGAAGTTTTTTCTCCAACACTTTACAGGTGGTAAGTCTCTGTATATTTCTGTGAGAAATGCGCGAGAACAATTACGCTCACTTGAGGAAAAATATCCTTGTGCAAGTTGGTTGCCTGTTATTGTTCAAAATCAGACGGAAACTCCACCGACTTGGCAAAGTTTGGGCATAATTTCTTTTTGTCCCTACCAAGGATTAGCGGCTTTTGGGGAAGCGAACGCTGAGTATTTTTTTGGTAGAGAGAAGGCGACTTTGCAGCTTGTATCTGCAGTTTACAACAAGCCGTTAGTTGCTGTGGTTGGTGCTTCTGGAAGCGGGAAGTCATCGCTGGTGTTTGCTGGTTTAATTCCTCAGTTGCGTCGGGATACTGTTAATAGTTGGCTGATTCTCTCGTTTCGTCCTTTGAAAAATCCTTTTGAGTCGTTAGCCAAGGCGTTGGTGTCGGCGTTTAACTTGGAGGATGACGATCGCCACTTACTCGAAGCTAAACTAGAACTCCAACTGCGAAAAGATACGTCAACTCTGCAAACAACTATCGAACGCATCCAAACTTTATCTCCCGACTCCCAGCGCCGACTGTTGCTTGTTGGCGATCAATTTGAGGAAATTTATACTCTTTGCGCGGATGCATCGGAACGCAAAATCTTTTTAGATGGATTGCTGCAAGCGGTGAACAATGCACCGTTTTTTACTCTGGTGCTTACCTTGCGAGCGGACTTTTTTAGCAAGGCGCTTGATGATTACGAACCTTTTGGCAAAGCGTTGCAGGATTATCAACCGGAACTACTTGTGCGGATGAGTCGGGAGGAGTTGGAACAAGCGATCGCACTCCCCGCAACTCAGTTAGGCTTTCAGCTAGAACAAGGTTTAACCAACACAATAATACAGCGGTTTTCAGATGAATAGACCACAGTGAGCGAACCAGCCCCAAGCATCATCAGATGAGATTTGCTCAGTAACAATTTGGTTTAATACTTGATTAAGCGCTTCTTTGGTTCGAGCTTTGAAAGACCGCAAACATTGCTTGATTTTTGACCAACACAATTCGATGGGAGACAAATCAGGTGAATAAGGAGGTAAAAAGACTACTTTTGCGCCAACTGATTCAATAGCATCTTGAATTACCGGAGCGTGATGCAGCGATAAATTATCCATGATGACGAATGCTCCCACCCACAACTGGGGTACAAGAACCTCCTGAACGTAGGTCAAAAACACGTCTGTGTTGACACTACCAGAAATACTCATACTAGCAATTAGTCCGTCCATACGAGCGTGCCCCGATTAATGATATATTTTGTCCTCGATTCTTAGGGCAAGAGTCGTATAAGCGTTCACCACGTGGTGCGCGACCATAGTTTCGAGTCATTCCCAGGTTGAGACCTGACTCGTCTATAAATATTAAATTGTGGGGGTCAACAGCTAAAACCCAATCCCGATAATTAAAACGCATCTGTTTTATTCGTGGACTGTCTTGCTCACTGGCATACAAAGTTTTTTTTTATTGGTCAATTCTAACCGTTGAACTGCACGGTGCATGGTTGATATACTCACACTCATGCCACTGCGTTCGGCTAAACGCTCACATAATTCTGACAGTAGGGCATCCGGTTGTTCATTTACTAACTGCTCTACAGCAGGCAAGTTCTCAATTTTTATTTTAGCGATCGCTCCACCTGCATGAGGTTTTGGAGTCACTTGTCCGATGTTTTGATAGCGACGAATCAACCGTTGGACAAACGATAAGCTCACTTTAAAGCGGTCTGCAAGGTGGTCGTTGTGACCCTTCCTTCGCTGTATAAGCATCAATTACGCGTTGGCGTAGATCATTTGAGTAGGGAGCAGGCATTATCGTGAGTATTTTTACTACTCCTCTAGTTTACCCAATTTGTAGTCTACTCAATTGAAAACCGCTGTAAAAAACGAAGAACCTCACCCCGCCCTCCGGGCACCCCTCTCCTTATTAAGGAGAGGGGAACTCGGGATTCCCACGGAGGAGCCAGCACCGTAGGCGGGTTTCCCGACTTGATGCGTCTGGCGTTGGGGATTAGGGGCACCTGGTGAGGTCTTTTTATTGCAAGTAATTAGACGAACTTGATATAATACCGATTCAAAAAATGTTTGCGACAGATGACCCCACCCTCACTTTTCGCTTCGCTAAAATCTTTCCCTCTGGTGAAATCGCACTCTTTGGGATGCCCGACAGGCGTAGGCGTAGGTTGGGTTAAGCGTAGCGCAACCCAACAATAAACGTTTTGTGTTGGGTTTCCTTTCGTCAACCGCCAGACTTGCCTAGGTCGGGAAACCCTCCGTAGGTATCTGGCGTTGGGGTTCCCCCCGTTGTAGCACCTGGCGTGAGGGATGCCCGACAGGGCAGGGTGAGGTTTTCCAGAATTCTGGGTAATTTGATGACTTGTGTGTAACCTTGAAACTAAGCATGAAAAATGTAGCGCTACCATTAAATTTATGAACTGTACAACGCGCGGCTTAGTCTTATGTCACAACAAACCCTTTCACCAGTCGCAGACAAACAAACCAAAACAAAAAAGGGTAAGAAGTCACTTCCACCAAAGCTCATCATTAAGCTAGGAAAGTTCGTCTGGACGACTATTTGGCATCTGATGATGTCAAAACTCGCTCCCCGTAACAAGTCAGGCGAGTACATTCGACCAAACAGCGAATTTAGAAACTCTGTTGGGACAGACCAAGGGAATGTGTATCAACCAGCAACAGGGCGTTACAATCTCATAGCAGGGCTGGGTTGTCCGTGGGCACATCGTACTCTTGTTGTGCGATCGCTCAAAGGACTTGAACAAGCAATATCGCTGACAATTGTGTCACCCTCCCCAATTGAAGGAGGTTGGGTGTTTAATCAGGAATACGAAGGTTGTCGCACGCTTGCCGAACTTTATGAATTAGCACAACCTGGTTACGGTGGACGCTTTACAGTTCCAGTGTTGTGGGACTCCCAGACAAAGACGATTGTTAACAACGAAAGTGCAGAAATTATTGTGATGCTGAACTCACAATTCAACGAGTTCGCAAACAATCCCACACTAGATCTTTACCCACAGGAACTCAAAGATAAGATTGACCAATGGAACGAAAGGACTTACGCCAGTGTAAATAACGGCGTGTATCGTTGTGGCTTTGCCCAGACACAAGAAGCGTATGATCAAGTTTATCATGAACTGTTCACCACTCTAGATGAAATTGACACAGCATTGAGTGGCAGTCGATACCTTTGTGGCGAGACTGTCACACTGGCAGACGTCCGTTTGTTTACAACGTTATTCCGCTTCGATACTGTTTACTACGCGCTTTTTAAGTGTAACCGCAAAAGAATTCAGGATTATCAGAACCTGGGACCTTACCTGCGTGACTTGTATCAAATCAGAGGTATTGCTGACACCTGCGACTTAGAAAGTGTCAAGCGGGACTACTACGGAAATTTGTTCCCACTCAATCCAGGTGGTATTATCCCATCTGGTCCTGATCCAAAATTTCTTCAAGAACCACATAATCGCGACAAAGTAAACAGTAAACAGTGAACAGTTACCAAAACTAATCCGTACTTACTCTTGATAACTGATAACTGATAACTGATAAAAAGCTTTCTAGTCTGGTTGCAAAGTCGTGCTCAAAGTCACCGCACAATCACTCATCAAAGCTTCTCGCATCGCTTTTTCATCGCTAAAAGTCTCCTGTAAAAGTCGTCCCTCGTAAACAACTTCTACCTGACTGTATTTAAAAGGCCAAGGAGATACTGTGACTTGATAATGGTTGTCTTTAACTTCTTTTAAAGTCAGTTTGATAGTGGTTTCACCGTCAATTGTTGGTACGTGAGAAACATGTGCATCATTACCATTAGTTAATTCTTGACATAAAATGATAGATAGTGCATCCCATATAGCTATCAGCTTTCTATTGCGCTGAATAACTTCTGGTTTTGTGTGTGGTGCATAATATTGGTCATTTTTGAGAAAAGCAATCATTTGTTCTTGGAAGGCATATTCGCCCTCTAAAAACTGCTGCACAATTTGAGAGGAAGTTGCTGAGTTTTGCCAACTTGTAAAGCGTTCATACAAACCTGTTCCGTGAAGTGAGACAAGGAGTCCTACATACCTACTCAGAGGAAGTGCGAGTTGTCTAGCACCAGACCAGATATTTATATGCTCCCGCGTTGGAAGTTCCATAAATTTATGAGGGTAGCCAGTTTTCGGGTTCAGCGTCGGTGCTTGTTCCCAAAACAGCCAACCAATATCATGTAGTTCCGCACCGAGACAGACTTCTTTTTTTGGAGCAAAGTCACCAAAGTCTTCATTTCCCCAAACTTGTGCCAATTGACTTGAAAGCCAAGCATGATTTGGTTGAGTAATGCAAATGAGTCCCTGTTTAGTGAAACGATGCAGCATAAATAAAAACCACGGGAGCATTGTTTTATATCTTTATTGTGAACTAATCACCAAACAAAAAACCTATGTTAAATGAATGTAACCAGGGCTATTTAAATCTTCCATTAGATACTTCTCACGCTTGCTTAGACACCTTTTTGAACCTAGACCTAAAGGTGTGAAAGATGTATATAAAAAAATATGAAACTTAAAATATCGACTTGGAATTTGGTTATGTTCAAGCGACTTTTGTTACTGTTGTGTTGTGCGATCGCTGGTAGTAGTGCTGTTTTATTCTTCTTTTGGCAACAAGCAACTCAGCTACCTACTTGGTACTCAAATCCATCGACAACAGCAAGTCTACCTGCCAAAACAGAGCAAAACGAAACCCAGATTCAACCATCACAACAGCAAGTATTGAGTAAAATTTCTGACCATCTTAAAGGGGCAAATGCCAAACGTGAAGTCCAACTAGATGCGAATGAAGTTAATACGCTGATTCTTTCAGGAATTGCTCAAACGAGTGATAAAAGTCGGCTTGCTCAAGCAGTTGTTAAGACAAATACTCAAATTCAAGATGGCAAAATCTCTGCTGGTGCTGTGATAGATTTCAGAACAATTCCCTTAAATGAGTTACCATCCCAGGAACAAGTTGCGATTTCCAAACTGTTATCAACTGTGCCCATCTTAAAATATCGCCCCGTATATATAGAGGTTGAAGGAAAACCCAAGGTGCACAATAAACAAATCAGCTTGGATGAGACAACCCGCGTTAAGTTGGGCAGTCTCAGCTTGACTCTCTCCGATATGTATCAACGTTTTGGGCTTGACGAAAAACGCCTCAACCAACAAGTTGCAAATGAATTGAAGAAACTTCCAGTGGAGGTGAAAGATGTTGAAGTTATGGGCGATCGCCTAGTCGTTCGTGGTTAGTTCGCCTTTCGCACCTTATAAAGAAATAAAAAAGGAGAACCACTTGGGTAGCTCTCCAGATCATCAGGGTGCATCTACTAAACATAGTATAGCCTTTTTAGGGTGAGGGGTGTCACCCCCTTTTCCTGATTTTTTAGGATTTTTTTTGTAAAGAATTGTTAAGCAGGGGCTTACTGGAAAAATGGAGACGTTAAACCCAACGTCTATACAGAGTTTAGCCGTTCAGCTTTTGTTCCACCAATTGGTTTGTGAGTTTGGGTTCTGCGAGTTTGTTGGTTTTTTTCAGAACTTGTCCCACAAAGAAGCCTTTGAGGTTGGTGTTACCGTTGCGGTACTTTTCTAGTTCTTTGGGATTAGCAGCCATGACTTCATCAATGATAGATTCCAGTACGCTGGGATCAGTGATGAGTTCTTTGCCTTTAAACAGTTCTTCAGGAGAAGTCCCACTCAGCAAGTTTGGTAGTTTTTCTTTGGCGATCGCATTGCTAATTTTCCCTTTCTCAATCCGAGTGATCACATCAGCCAGGTTAGCTGGCGTCAAACCTATCTCGGTGATCTTGAGTTTATTTTTGTTGAGGTAAGCGGCGACATCCTGAGTAATCCAGTTCGCAGCAGCTTTGGGATTTCCCCCAGCAGCAATAACCGCTTCAAAATACTCAGCAGTTGCACGTTCTTCTGTCAACACTCGCGCATCATAAGCAGTCAGCCCCAACTCGCTTTCATAATGATGGCGTTTTTGTGCTGGGAGTTCAGGAAGTTGACTGCGCCACTCTTGTAATTGTTCTTCTGAAACTTCGATGGGGGCTAAATCAGGTTCGGGGAAGTAGCGGTAATCGCTAGAACCTTCCTTAATCCGCATACTAATTGTACGTTGAGAACCTTCTTCCCACAGACGAGTTTCTTGTATGATACGTTCGCCAGCTTCTACTGCTGCAGTTTGCCGTTCAATTTCGTATTCAATCGCCCGTTGGATGGCGTTGAACGAGTTCATGTTTTTGATTTCTACTTTCGTGCCAAATTCCTTTTGTCCAACAGGACGCACGGAGATGTTGACATCACAACGCAGAGAACCTTCTTGCATATTCCCGTCGCTGACGCCCAGGTAAAGTAAGATTCGACGCAACTCTTGGGCGTACTCAGCGGCTTCTTGTCCAGAACGCAAGTCTGGTTCCGAAACAATTTCTACTAAAGGTATGCCAGCGCGATTGTAATCTACCAGAGAGTAGGTGGAACCGGAAAGGCGATCGCTCCCCGCATGTACCAATTTCCCTGCATCTTCTTCCATATGCAGGCGCGTGATACCAATCTTTTTGCGAACAGGGTTACCGTCAGCGTCTACCAATTCAACTTCTAACCAGCCATGTTCAGCAATGGGTAAGTCGTACTGAGAAATTTGGTAATTTTTGGGTAAGTCAGGATAGAAATATTGCTTGCGATCAAATTTGCTATATTTGGCGATTTGACAATTCAGCGCTAAACCTGCTTTAACAGCATATTCTAGGACTTTTTCATTCAGTACGGGCAAGACACCAGGCAAACCCATGCAAACCGGGTCAATGTTAGTATTGGGGTCAGCACCGAATGCCGTAGAGCTAGAAGAGAAAATTTTGGTTTTGGTGCTGAGTTGACAATGGGTTTCCAGACCAATAATCGCCTCGTACTCAGTTTTTACTGGAGCAGCAGATGTCATAAAATCACAAATTGGGAATCCTTCTTTAGGCTACTATTTTAGCTTTATTACGACTTGCTTTGAATGTTTAAATCCTCATGCCTATTGACAGGAAAACCGACCACAAATTACAAAACGATATTTGGGTTGGTTGCTGTTATTCCTTTGCTATCCTTTGCTTTCACCAGTAACATGAGTTAAGGTGCTGAGGTCATTCGGATCGACTTCATAAGCAGCACCAAAGCCGATGACAAAGCGACCTTTGCTTGGTGTCAGTTGAAAAATCCGGAAGTCTGATAAATCCCGCAATATCTGAATCATTTCTCCAAAACGCGCTTCAAAGCTATCTACAATTTGCTTCCACAACTCAGTCTCACGTTCTACTAAGGTAGCTGTACAGTCAAAGGTGAGGCGGCGACGGGCAAAAATTTGTTTAGTTTGAGACTCATCATCAATAAATAATACGCTTGCTTTGGGGACAGCATGAAGATTTTGAGTATGAGTAGAAAGACCACTAACATAAATGTAAATATTTTTACTTTTATCTATCACAAAAGGAGCATAGCTCGCATTAGGAGTGTTATCAGTACTCACGGTGCTGATCATCAGACTTTGGAAAGAGTCTGTGAAACTTTGATAGGCGGCGAGGGCGGTTTCAAATTGGGACATAGATGATACAACCTATAGATAAAAAAGTAGTTTCTATATGAAGGTTTGAAAAGTGTCCTAAATAGCAGAATTTTCTGGAACTTCGCCGGAACCATCTGTAGTCTTATACCCAGAAGGGATTAAAAAATAACAGGGGTTTAGCAATGTTTACTAATTTGGCTTTGATTGCTTTTGTGATTCTGTCTGCACCAGTTATCTGTCGGACAACAGAGGTTAAAAACACAAGAAGAACTAAATAGTTATTAGATTTAGATTATTTATATGGAACCCAAGTAAAACTTATAAGTAACTTGGTAAAAAAATAAGTCTATGAAAATACAGGCTAATATATGCAGGTTGCATATATTAGCCCTATCAAAAAACTTAAGCAGCAACAGGTTCCAACAACTGAATGTTAGAAAAGATAATTTCCTGAATAGATGGTTGTGCTGCTGTCTGGGTACGAATTTCTCGGCGATTTAGAATAAAGTAATCACCAACTTTTTCGTACTCATCTGTAAACTCGCTTCTTCCGCCCTTTTGTTCACCAGTTTTTGGATCGTGGTAAACAGAATCATATTGGTGGGACAGGTAACCTTCTCCGGTCTCATGACTGCTGAAAGTGTTAATCGTCACAACAACACCGTGGATATGACGGTGAACGAGACACACTTCATTATTGCGGAGTTTATAGTGATCGCCCTCAGACTTTCCGCCTAGAAAAATTTCAATTGCACCAGTTTCGTCAGTCTGACCATAGCGAAATGTATTCTCGCCGTGGGTTTGTTCAAAGGAGCGACGAACGCGGTGAATCGCTATCTCCCATGCTTGATTGTGAATCACTTGCTTTGCCTGGTCATCTTCTATCTCAAAAACTTCCGCTTTGAGATTTGAGTTGATACGAACTTTACCTGTAAACACCTGCTCGTCTTGCTTATAAGTTACATCTGCGGTGTAGCCAGGGAAGTTTGTTTCCCAAGTGTAACGGTTTTCGTAAGCAGCACGAAAAAGTTCTTGAGCAGAAACTTGTGTTACTGTCATTGTTTCTCCTATATATCACCAGTTATATTAGCTTTTTACCTTTGCTGCTATTAGCATAGAAGTAATTATTAAGTTTCGCATAGACCCCAAGTGGGTACACCTATGGAAAAGTCTCTCCAAACTGTATTTCAGGAAATAGCTTCTGTGAGCAATGAGCAAGAATTACGACTAGCTCTGATAGATACAGTGGCGGAGTATTTTGGCGTGCAGCATTGGGGGATCCATCTGTTGGATGAGCCGTTCCTAACAGACGTTGATGTTCAGGATGTTCCTGGTGTGTGTATGGAAAGCAATCCGGTTGGACGCTACGTTGTTGAACGTCATGCTCCAGCTCACGAGCAATTGGTGTTACCAACAGGAGACTGGAAGCATTTTTGCTCCCGCCATGATCATGAACACGTGATGAGTGGACCAATTGTCTGTGATGGTCGTCTTGTGGGAACGCTTAATCTTGCTCGTGCGAGTGGGACTCCTGCTTTTAACGTTAATGATCTCGCGGACATGAGTGCTTTATGCCTTCATGTTTCCGCAAAACTCGCAACTTTACGCGCAAAACCAAAAACATCTGTTTCCCCGTTAGTCAGTCGTCTGACTCCCCGAGAGTTAGAAATTGCCGAGTTGGTAGCGCGGGGATTAACCAATGGGGAAATTGGCGAAAAACTTTGGATCACACAAAATTCTGTGAAGCAAGCGCTCAAACGCATGTTCCGCAAGTTGGAAGTTTCCGCTCGTGCTGAAATGGTCGCCAAGCTACAAGATATGGTATCAGTTATCAGTTAACTGATAACTGATAACTGTTAACTGTTAACTGTTAACTGTTACGATTCTGGTCCAGAAGCCCAAGTATCACGCCATTTGACAGTACCTTCTTTTGCAATCACCCAGCGACGATTCATCAGATTTTCGCGCAGAGGCGATTTCCCTTCTCGCCACAGAGCATATTTATAGCTGATGAGCTTACCAGCACTTTCGTTAAAGGGTATCTCCGCAAACCAAGTGTTCGTGTTAATATACTCCAAGGGGTATGCTTTGCTTATATCCCAGTTGCCTAATTCAGGACAATCTCCAATAACAACGATGGTTTCACCTGGTAGAGTCTGTACACCATTGAGTTGGACTCGCACAATGGTTTCCCCTTTCACCCGTTCTCCAACACGGCTTAAGACGATAGCGCCTCGCTCTTCAAGGTGCAAGTCATAAATTTTACCGTCTTTCACTTCATACTTATTGCGAGTTATTATACAAGTGTGTTCTCCATCAGGCAGTTCTGTTTCCACTTCTGGTATCGTGACTTCTCCTCCTCTATTAAGTGCTACAAAGCACAAGGACTCACGATAGCGACGTACGTAGCAGTAAACATCGGGTGTAAGATATTTTTTCCATTGGCTACCCATCGACATCGCTGGATTGAGTCGCCGTAAGCCAGAAAGTAACCTGATATTACGATAAATTTCACTATCGGTATCCCAATTTTCCATCATTGGGCGGTTGTAGGGATCATTACCACCATTGGTGTCGTCGTGAAGATATTGTTCTGTACCGTAATAAATGCAAGGAATACCACGACACGTCATAATCAGAACAATTCCCACTTTCAGCATCGCTGGATCTGGGTTTAGCGATTGAAAACGGGGCATATCGTGGTTGTCAATGAAGGTAATTAATTCTGTCGCCCCGTTGTAGCGATAATCCTGATCAAATATGTCTTGAACGACTTGAAATCCAGCATCCGCACCTTGTGCTAACGCTTCCCGAATTGCTCCGCACAGCCCAAAGTCTAAAAGCGTCATCCCAGAGTTATTGGCATAGTCAACAGAACGCTCATCATTGGGATGGTTGTAAATCCATTCACCAAAAATGAACACATCTGGCTTGTGATTGTACATATCACCAGTGAATTCCTGCCAAAACCAGATGGGCATATGTTTGACAGTGTCCACCCGCAGTACATCCACACCCCGGTCTAGCCATTGCTTAATTGCTGACTTGATATAATTGCGATATTCAATATTGTTTTCGTTAAAAGTTGCAAGACCACAAAGTTCACAGTTTTGTACTTGCCATTCATCTTCCCAGTCTTGCACTTCGCCATAGTGATGATACCAGTGCTGCTCATCATCGTTGAAGTCAGCTATTTTGACCCCATCATCATACAATTCTCCTTTGCTTCCACTGAAATCGGGTGAACTGTGATTGCAAACAATATCGAGCACCAACTTCATCTTGCGCTTGTGCAGCTCATCAAGTAATTTATCAAATGTTGTATTTCTTGTTTCCTGTGTTTCGTTTAAAGAAGGGTTTTCATCTGTTGCAATAAAGCGAGGATTAATCCGCTTAAAGTCTTTTGTCCAATACCCATGTATCGCTGCATTGCCAACAAACAAGTCTTCAACTTGTTCAAACAAAGGAGTTAACCAAATTGCAGTCACTCCCATGCTCTTGAGATAGTCTAACTTATCAATAACACCTTGCAAGTCACCACCCCAGTACTTGCCCCAATCTTGTTTGGTTGGGTCATACAGTTCTGAGTTAGAACCTTCGCTGTTTTCTGGATCGCCATCATGAAAACGATCCACAACAACAAAGTAAATCGTTTCCTGACGAAATTCAATATCTCTGGTATAAAGAAATTCTAGATCAATTTCTGTCTCTGATGGCGGTGTTTCTATAATGGCTGAGACTTCTGCCTCTACATCTTCTACCTTGTATTGCTCTTCTGAAAACAGCGATGGAGGGGTATTTACCATATGAAAATGAAAAATCCTACATAAATAAGGTTTGCAGACCCATGACCAATAGACTTTTAAGGATCATGTGCCACTACAAATAAGGGTATTATCTAGTCTTTTTTTGGAAAAAAATATCTATCTCTAGCTAGTTTATAAATATATCTATAGTAAGATTTAGAAGAGCAATACGCCAGCCTAATCTTTGCACTCATCACTCATTATGAAGCTGAAAAAGCAGTATCAATGTTAATTTGATACCTTCTTTATTGAAAGAATAGTATAATTTATACACAAACAAATCTTATTTTAACTTGTAACAAATGACTATCTCAGAACAACCTGTTTAAGCTGTTGTTCAAAGTATGGCAAGTCCAGTCAGTAGAAACGCCGTAGAGGCTATAAGTTTGGCTAGGTATAAGGGAGAACAATATTTCTCTTATACCCACAAACTTTTTGTCAATAACTTCTATTGAGACACACTACTAGTTACTTTCGGTTGGTCTAGATAGGCATAAACGAGCTTAGAAACTTGACTAATAAAGTCTCTGGCTCTTGTATCACCAAAAGGTCTTTTCACCAAAATGCCTGCTAAATATCGCTTACCGGATGGTAACTCAATGATCCCTGCATCCCCAAGGAGAACTCCAAGAGTTCCTGTTTTGTGAGCAATGACTGCACCTTTACCAAGTCCAGCTGGTAGCAATCTTTTGTTTTCCACGCGACGCATGATTCCCAAAGCCTGGGAGTGGCTTGTACTACTAAGCAGCTTGTTATTTGCAACTAACGCCGAGAGTCTGACTAAGTCTTTGGGACTGGTTGTGTTAGTCCCCTTAAAGTCGCCTAACTGACGACGAATCACAGTGTTTTGCAATCCCCAACTACGAAACCGCTCGTTTAACTTAGCCATACCACCTAAACGGTCAATAATCATATTGGTGGCAGTATTATCACTTATAGTAATCATCTTTGTAGCAGTATCTAAAACACTCAGTTTGGTTCCCACAGGTTTGAACTGCAAGACTCCAGAACCTTCAGCTTCAGACTTCAAGTCACGCCGCACGACTAAGGTTTCATTCAGCTTGACTCTACCTGCATCAACCTCCTGAAATAAAGCAACTAGAATTGGAAACTTAATGGTGCTAGCAGCTGGAAATACCTTCTCTCCATTGAAGTCCAAATAGTTGCCTGTGTCCAAATCTAGAAAAAACATTCCTGGTGAGAGAAAGCTGTAGCGAGCCATCAGTGTTTTCAGTGGAGAACTGAGCTGCAACAATTCCTTTCCCAAGGGGACAACTCCAGCAAAGGTCGAAATAGCACCGATTTGGAGGGGAATTTGTTCTTCTCCAACGCTGGTATTTACGACTGTCGCTTGTGCATCACCGATAGCTGCACGCTCAATTGAGGAGAATTTTACTATCCAATGTGAGGAAGAATCTCCCTGAATCAATAATTTTTCTGGGGAAACTGTGTAACCAGGCGCTAATTCAACAACTAATCTGGTTGTCTCGGAGTCTACTTGTCCAAGCCGAATCTCTCGAATTGCTGAGCCAAGATTTTTACGGATTGTATTCTCGTTTAGATTTGTTGTTCCTGGCAAATCAATAACAAGTCTCATCGGGTTATTGATTAAAAAAGCTTTTGGTTGTACTCCAGAATCAGTAGTTATATCTAGTTGATTTTGAACGGGGTCGAAATACCAAGATTGCAAGCGAGCCGCTTTGACTGGAGAAGATAACAGTACAATACTGACGACGCTAGCTAACAGGAAACTAAGTCTCATCCGTGTGATTTTTGTGAGCGATAGTAGGATTGTTATGGACAATTTTTCCAGATTTTTATGCCCTTATCCGGAAAAAAAGTACATTAAACTGTAATTATTTCTAATTAGTTGCTTGACCGCAAGTGACTTTAGTAACAGAAAACTGACTTATTTGTGTTATCGCCGAAATTAACAACGGTTTTTCCACATAAAAAAAATCTTGGGAACATTCATTTGGCTATATCAGTCTATAGAGAAGTTGTTTGTAATCCGCAACAAATCAAATAAACAAGGGCAACCTTGATGCTAGGAGGATGTGTTGTGTCTCGCTTCAAAAAATAACTTCCGAAAAAGCCTTACAAAAAAACCATCCTGCCCGATGACAAATCTCTCAAGAGTTGAGATAGAAGTCTTGATTGAGGGTATTCATATCAACAAGTGAATGAAAAGTTGTCCTAGACTCTCTAAATTGTACGAGATAAATTTTTATCTTTTTTTATCTTTTTTTATTGCCGCATACCAAATATGTAATGTTTTTATATTTTAGTGCAGATCTCAGTACTACAAATTGACAAAGATAGGATGATCCCAAGCAAGGCGCTTTTTTATAACTAATAAATTGGGTTATTAAGAGTTAAAAGTTCCTTATTTGTAGGAGTAAATTCACAAATTCAATAAAAGTGCCAGGTCAGATGAACATATTACCAAAAATCGGGATAAAAACGCAAATATTCAGCATTTTTTCAGCATAAAATCATGAAAATCTCATTCTTTTGAGATAAAAACTATATCATATTTCTATTTGTATACTACTCATGATATAAGACATTTAAGTGATTTTTGGATACAATCACAAAAGTAGTTTGGATTTTGCGATCGCTACCCAACCTACAATTCTTCTTAACTGAACTATATTGGCTCAGCTTTGAATGATTTCATCAATATTATGTTAGTAAAATCTTCCGATATACTACGTTAACTCTATTGATTATTAGGAAAATAGAGAAAAATTATTCTTATAAAAAGTATTGCTATTACATTCTAAATCTGCAATAGTAATGGGTTAAACCCTATATCCAGAAATCAAGACATTAACAAAATGTTAACAACATATTTGAAAATTCTTAATGATCATTATCAAGCTCTCAACAATGAGGGTAAAGATGTCATTCAAGGATTAACTCAAACACCAAAAAGTTTACCTCCCAAATATTTTTACGATGATCGCGGCTCGGAATTATTTGAACAAATATGTGAATTACCAGAATATTATCCAACACGAACAGAAGCGTGGATTTTGCGTCAACATGCCGATGAAATTGCTCAGATAACAGGTGCTTGTGAACTAGTAGAATTAGGCAGTGGCAGTTCTACCAAAACCAGGTTTTTATTAGATGCTTACCAAAAAATCCCACGTTCCTGTAAATATATACCGGTTGATGTTAGTGAGGGAATCCTCAAAAGTAGCGTGCTACAGCTACAACAAAAATATGCCCAGTTGTCGATTGAGGGCTTAATAGGAACTTACGAACAAGCCTTAGCAAAAGTAGAATCGATTAGCGTGCCATCACGGATGATTTTTTTCCTGGGAAGTTCAATAGGGAATTTTACAGCACAAGAGTGCAACAGATTTTTGAGGCAAATTGCCCGCACTTTAAAAACCGGTGATTATTTTCTCCTTGGCATTGATTTACAAAAACCCAAGGATATTTTAGAAGCGGCTTATAACGATAGTCAAGGAGTAACGGCTGCTTTTAATTTGAATATGCTCTCCCATTTGAATTGGCGTTTCCAGGGTAATTTCGATTTGAATTTATTTACCCATGAAGCTATTTATAATCAAGCACAGACTCAGATAGAAATGTATCTTCATTGCCTTGAAAGTCATTGGGTGTCCCTAGAAACTCTAAATTTAAATGTTTTCTTTGAAGTTGGAGAAAGCATTCTCACGGAAATTTCTCGCAAGTTCGATTTAGTAACTATCCAAAAAGAACTTGAGTTACAAGGACTTAAAACACTGAAAATTTGGACTGATCCCAATCAGTGGTTTGGGTTAATTCTTTGCCAAGCTTAAATCTTCCTTCCGAAAACTTAAAGCGGATAAAAATCCCTAGCGTCCTACTTCCACAGCAATTTCGTGAAAGCATGAATACTCTTAAATCTGTTTATCCTCCAAAGCTTGATAATTGCAATAACCAAGTTATCCTCAATTACTTTGAGAATGCTTGGCAACTGGAAGATATTCTGATGAAAAGTCTGGTTGGAGAAGATACATTCTATCTCAATCCCGATCCTCTGAGAAATCCTCTGATTTTTTATCTGGGACATTCGGCTGTTTTTTACATCAATAAATTAATTCGCGTTGGTTTGTTAAAAAAACACCTCAATCCTGACTATGAAATTATCTTTGAAATTGGGGTTGATCCTGAAATACCACAGGAGTTAATAAGAGCGATCGCTCATCTTGAATGGCCCCAAGTTGCAGAGGTTTGGCAATATCGAGAACAAGCCTATGAAATGATTGCAGAACTGATTAAGAAAACACCCATCACGAATCCTATCCATCCAAATCATCCTCTTTGGGCTTTAATGATGGGGATAGAACACCAGCGTATTCACATTGAAACCTCTTCGGTGTTAATTCGCCAATTGTCTGTAGAGAGAGTCAAACGTCCCCAAAACTGGAAATATGCCCCTTTTAATGGTTACACTCCTCAGAATGAAATGATAGAGGTTGCTGGTGGAGTCGTGAAAATAGGCAAAGCCTATGATGATCCAACCTACGGATGGGATATTGAGTATGGCGATCGCACTGTTGAAGTTGCACCTTTTTTAGCCAGTAAATATCTAATTACCAACGCCGAATTTATCTACTTTGTTAAGTCAGGTGGCTACGAAAATCAAGATTATTGGGATGAAGAATCTTGGAATTGGAAAACTCAATACAATATTCAACATCCCAAATTTTGGCTACATGAAAATGGTAGCTATAAATATCGAGCCATGTTTGATGAAATGGACTTACCTTTAGATTGGCCTGTGGAAGTCAATCACTATGAAGCAATGGCTTACTGTCATTGGAAAGGCAATCAGACTCGTTTAATGAGTGAAGCAGAGTACCATTTAGCTACTTACGGTAATACTTTGTTAGAAGATGATGTAGATAATTACAATCTTAATTTAAAATTTGGCTCACCGAATCCAGTCGGGATGTTAGAAACAGCAAAAAGTTACTCTGGACTGTACGATTTGCGGGGCAATGTTTGGGAATGGTTGAGTGATAATTTAAACCCACTTTCCGGATATAAACCTCATTATCTTTATGAAGATAATTCTGCTATATTTTTCGATACAAAACATCACATGATGTTAGGAGGATGTTGGATAACTAACGGCACAGAAGCTTTGAAATATTACCGCAACTGGTTCCGTCCCAATTTCTATCAACACGCAGGTTTTAGGATTGTTCAAGGCATTTAGAAATCCAAAAATATCGTAAGTTTAGACATGAGACTTCTTGCAAAAGTGAGATGTTACAAGATTTTGTTAAGAGTTAAGAGTTTCCAACTTCTGCAAGAGGTCTCATATAAAGTGCATCTATGGCACTTTACGGGCAAGCTATCATGGAGAATTGGTATAAGTCTTTAAATTGCACGAGAGAACTTTTTCTCTTGTTTGATTGTGTGCATATCAAAGATGACAGCAATGTTTCGTATGAGTAGTCTACCGATTTCTGTGACACTAATGTGGTTTCTTGATAGCCTAACCAATCCATCTGCTTCTAAACTCTTCAAAACTTCTAATTCCTGAGAGAAATAATCGTCAAAAACGATATGGTACTTGTCTTCAATATCTTGCTTATACAGTTGAAAATGGCACATGATGCTCATGATCACATCGCGTCTGAGAATATCATCCCAAGTAAGTTTGATACCTTTACTAATAGGTAGAATATCTGTGTCAATTGCCTGATAGTAATCCTTTAATTGCTTGTGATTTTGGGCGTAGGTATCTTCTAGCATACTGATGGATGTGGCACCAAAACCAAAGAGTTCTGCTTGTCCTTGAGTTGTGTAGCCTTGGAAGTTGCGTTTGAGAGTGCGATCGCCCTGTGCAATTGCTAATTCATCATTAGATTTGGCAAAATGATCCATCCCAATAAATAGATATTGGTGATTCGTCAACTCCTCAACTGTCATCTTCAAAATTTCTAACTTTTCCTGCGCTGGCGGTAGTGCTTCTACTGGTATGTTTTTTTGGACTGCTTTCAGCCAAGGGACATAAGCAAAGTTAAAAACAGCAATCCTGTCTGGGTTTAATTCAATTGTTTTTTTCAGCGTCTGTTGAAATGTCTGGACGGTCTGATATGGTAGACCATAGATGAGGTCTACATTCACGCTGTCAAACTTCGCTTCTTTAATTGCGCTCATCACATCAAACAGCATTTCCTCCGGCTGGACGCGATTGACTGCAACTTGCACTTGACGATTAAAATCTTGGATACCAAAACTAATACGGTTAAACCCAATTTCTTTCAAAAAGAAAATGTAGTTTTTATCGATATAGCGGGGATTAATCTCAATAGAAATTTCTGCTGTCTGGCTCAGGCTGAAGTTTTTCTTGATATTTTTCCATAAAAATTCTACTTGTTCAAGGCTTAAATAATTAGGGGTTCCGCCACCCCAGTGAATCTGATCGACTTTTCTATCTCGGTCAATGAAGCTGGCTGTTTTTTCGATGTCACGCACTAGATACTCCACGTATGGTTGAGCAATATTCTTGTTGTTTGAAATGACTACGTTACAACCGCAAAAGTAACAAGCACTTTGGCAAAAGGGTATGTGGAAATACAAAGAAAGGGGAGTTTTTCTTTGATTTGAGGTGGCGATCGCCGCTTGAAAGTCGCTTGGGGTGAATGCTTCTGTTAATTGTGTTGCTGGTGGATAGCTAGTGTATCTGGGTACAGGAGCATCGTACTTTTTGATGATATCGAAATCAAATTTTACACCAGGAATTTGATAAACCATTGAGGTAGCTTCCAATAAGATGAGCGTATAGAATAGCGTCAGATTCTCATAGATAAATCATCTAATATACGCGTTCAAAAATCCGTTATTCATGCACCTTGATCAAGGCAGTCATATCTATAAATTTAGATTTGATTGTTTTTTCCAAAAAAATAGTTTAGGGTTATTTATCACTCCATATAAACACAGATAGACGCAGAGAAATTATCTGTGTCTATCTGTGGTTTTATTTTCAAAACATTGACTTTTGCATCAGGTCTAATTTCTAGGCTGTACTGAGTTCGGTACTACCAGTGTTATTAGTATTACTTAAGGTATTGAACATGGTTTGACCAATTGCTTGGATTAGGGTTTGTTCTAACTCCTGAACCATTTGCATATTGAGTCCAAACGCGTTGTTTGCTTCTGCAACAATCTTGTCGGCGGTTGCATCGTCTATTGGCAGTTCATCTAACGTTTGACGATACTTGTCCTTAAATGCTTTCTTGTCTGGAATTTGGTCAAAATTGTAGAAAGATGTGCCTTCATATCCGGAAAGCTTCAAGACTGACTGAGCAACTTTTTGCAACATTTGACCACCAGACAAGTCACCCATGTAGCGAGTATAGGCATGACCTATTAATAACGCAGGTTCCTTGGCAGAGAGTTCATGAATGCGGCTGATGTGAGTCTGAGCAGCTTTTGAAGGTGTTATTTTTTTTCTCCAGTCTTGTCCATAATAAAATTCTAAGTCTTTTTCCAAATGAGCTTTGCGATTGAGTTCTTTAAAGTACACACCATTGATTAAAGAATTGTCTTTGTGACGTTCTAATGCTGCTTCTAGTGCGGTATAGATGTAATACAAGTTACCTAAAAATTTTGCAAAGCAGTCTCTATCGACAACTCCTTTAACAAAACATTTCATAAATCCCACATTTTCAATTGCTGCATGAGCCTGCTGTGTTCCGCAGCGAAGTTTTTGGGCTAGATTGCTACTCATCGTTAAAATTGTTCTCGTCCAAATAAAATACGTACCCAAACAAGGGTTTGATTTATTGAAGTTTCGGATTTTCGCAGAATTCCCAGTGTAAGGCTTTAACTGTTTACTGAGATCTTGCACCATCATTTTCGTCCGCCAAGAAATAAATTTCTTGGCTCAAAGTTCAAGTCCGTTAAAACGGACTCTTGTTAGTCTTTTAGTCCGTTTTAACGGACTTAAGCTATTAGCCTTGAACTTGAGTTCAAGGTGTGCTCACGTAGAGGTGCAACATCTGAGTTCACTGTTCACTGATTATAAAAGTAGTTCACAGTTAACAAAAGAAGTAGGGACAGATAGCTATCTTGGGCTTAGAGCAGAACTGAAGGAGACACTATCACGCTCGCTTGTTGGTCCAAACCATATTGATGACTACTTTAACCATTAAACTATCAAATCGTTGTGTAACTAGGAAACCGTTTAAATTTATTTAGATTTTCCGATTTATAAATCATTTTTTAAATTATTTTACTTTTGATAGATTTCAAGAAAAATTTATGCTTATATAGCTTTAAAAAGATAAATCGATTGAACGATTCTCATGGCTAAGTCTCTTCAAACTCCTGCGCCTGAGTTGCAAAAGCCAGGTGTGAAAGCGCCTGTGCAGGAAACATTGTTAACGCCCCGGTTTTACACGACTGACTTTGACGCTGTAGCACAGTTGGACATTTCAGCGGATGAAGCGCAGTTGAGAGCTATTGTGGATGAACTGCGGGCTGATTATAACCGCCATCACTTCGTGCGTGATTCTGAGTTTCAGCAGAGTTGGGATATGATTGATGGGGAAACACGCCGTGCTTTTATTGATTTTTTAGAACGCTCTTGCACTTCAGAGTTTTCTGGGTTTCTTCTGTTTAAAGAGTTATCGCGCAAACTGAAACAGCGAAATCCTCTTTTGGCGGAAGCTTTTAATTTTATGGCGCGGGATGAAGCACGCCATGCGGGATTTCTCAATAAAGCAATGGCGGATTTTAATCTCTCACTGGATTTGGGCTATCTGACAAAGAATCGTACCTACACCTTTTTTCCACCAGAGTGGATTATCTACGCAGTTTACCTGTCTGAGAAAATTGGCTACTGGCGCTACATCATTATGTTCCGTCACCTAGAGAAACATCCAGAGTTGAAATTCTATCCCTTGTTTGGCTATTTCGAGAGTTGGTGTCAGGATGAGAATCGACATGGAGATTTCTTTAAGGCGCTGTTGCGATCGCAACCCCAACTCTGGAACAACTGGAAAGCGCGTTTGTGGGTGCGGTTTTTCCTGCTGTCTGTGTTCGCGACTCATACTTTAACAGTGCTGGAGAGGGCGTCATTTTATCACTCTATTGGCATCAATGCATACCAATACAATATCCAAGTGATTGAAAAGACGAATGAAACCGCTGCACGGGCATTTCCTGTGATACTGAATACAGATCATCCAGAGTTTTTCCGGCGGCTGGAAGAGTGTTCGGATATTAATCTCAAGCTGACAACGATTAACATCAGCAATAGTCCAAAGATTGTCAAGTTCTTTCAAAAGTTACCCTTGATACTTTCAATCATCGGGCATTTGTTACGGCTTTACTTTATCAAGCCTATTGATGCTGAAGTATCTCGCCAAGCAGTTTGCTGAACTTTGTAGAAACATAAAGATGTGCTATTCGCCTACACTCAGTCCTAACTGAGATCTTGCACCATTTTCAATAACCGTAGGGTGGGCACTGCCCACAACGTAAAAATAAGGTTTTGAGCGAACTCTAGGCAGTGCCCAACGCCAGATGCCTACGGAGGGAAACCCTCCTGCAGCACTGGCTCCCTTACAAAAATTGCAATAACACAACTGGTGCAAGATATGAGCTAAAGGACTGAGTGTAGATCATTCACTTGTTTGCTGCACCATTCGCTTTGTACTTGCTTATATAAAATAGCCGTATAATACCCAGCCTTTGGAAGTAAGCGATTATATCATGTCCGGATGAACACTTATAAAAACCAAGAACCTCACCCCCATCCCCTCTCCGGAGCTCGGAGAGGGGTGCCCGATAGCGTAGCGTGCCGTTAGGCATAGGGCGGGGTGAGGTTTTTTTATTGTAAGTAATTAACCGAACTTGGTATTACTCACACCTGCGAAAGATGAACCTTTGCTTCACAAAGCTTAATACATAAGGAGAGGATACGGAATGAAAAATCATGCAGTTAAAGCCAATTAATCAGCAGGTTGTCGCCATCGTTGGGGCTTCCAGTGGTATAGGAAGAGAAACAGCGTTGAAGTTTGCCAAACGTGGTGCAAAGGTTATGGTTGCTGCACGCAGCGAATCAGGATTACAGTCTTTGGTAGAAGAAATCCAACGCTTTGGTGGTGAAGCAACATATGTGATTGCAGATGTCAGTGAGTTTGAACAAGTTAAGGCGATCGCCGACAAAACCGTCGCACAATACGGAAGACTAGATACTTGGGTTCATCTTGCTGCTACAGGTGTGCTTTCTCCTTTCGAGAAAATCACCCCAGAGGAGTTTCAACGCGTCGTTGATGTCAACTTGATGGGACAGGTGTACGGTGCAATGGTAGCATTGCCCCATCTGAAAAAAGAGGGACGCGGGGCGTTAATTCATATTTCCTCGATGCAGGGTAGGCGCAGTCTCCCACTGCAAAGTCCCTACTGCGCTGCTAAGCACGGTTTGGAAGGTTTTTTAGAAACGCTGCGCGTTGAGTTGCAACACGAAAAATTGCCCATCAGTGTCACGTCAATACTACCTGCGACAATTAACACACCTTACTATAACAAGGTTCGCACTAAGCTAGGAGTGAAACCTACGGGGATACCGCCATATTACCAGCCTAGTGTTGTTGCAGATGCCATTCTTTATACCGCCGAACACCCCACTCGTGATTTTATTGTTGGGGATGTTGGCAGGATACTAGATGTGTTGCAGCGTATTTCACCACAACTTGTCGATTCCATATTGGCGGTTATCGGCATTCCGGGACAACACACCAACGAACCAAAGTCAGAAGAAGGACCAAACAATCTTTTTACACCCACTATCTCAGAATACGACCGAGTTGAAGGAGACTATAGCCATCTGGCAATACCAACTTTATCGGATTGGTTGGAGATGAATCCACCACTGAAGTGGGGTGCGGTTGCTGTTGCTGGATTGGCTATTGCTGCGTTACTCGGTGTGTGGCGTCTAGGCAGTGATGTTTAATTTACACGGGATCAAATTACAGCAGTCGCCAGGTAGATTAGGACACAAACTAATGAGAAAACACGCTCCCCAAGAGACTTGAAAGTCTGTTCCCGTTCCCTGTTCCCTGTTCCCTGTTCCCTATTCCCTGTTCCCTGCTATAGATTCAACTTTAGAATGATGTCGTTTCCTAGCTGCTGTCTTCACGATGGAAATGATAATGCAGCACATGAGGTCTTTCTATGTTTTTACCCCCTGGGTTTGGTGAGAAATATGTGATGACCACGCTAGGAAGAATGGTGTACTATACTGCTGTTGGAAAACCGTGGTCTGATACAAATGTTGAGCAATCAAGCGAGAAAACATTAGTTTTCCTACACGCGTTTGGTGGTGGTTCTTCTGCTTACGAGTGGTCTAAAGTTTATCCAGCTTTTGCTGCGGATTATCGAATCGTCGCGCCGGATTTGATTGGGTGGGGACGCTCTGACCATCCGGCTCGAAGTTATAGTGTTAATGACTACATTCAAACTATTATTGAGTTCATAGAGAGGACTTGCAATGGTCCGATTAGTGCGATCGCCTCTTCACTCACTGCTGCTTTCACGATTCGCGCTGCGATTCTTCGCCCCGATTTATTCAAATCTTTAATTTTGACCACACCAGCAGGTTTGGCTGAATTTGGACAAGATTACAGCAAGAGTTTATCTGCTCAAATTGTCAACATCCCAGTTGTAGATCGATTGCTTTACATGACTGGGGTTTCTAGCAGTTTTGGCATTCGCAGCTTTTTGGAAGAACGTCAATTTGCTCGTCCAGAACGAGTTTATCCTGAAATTGTCGAAGCATATTTGCAATCTGCTCAACAGTTTAATGGAGAGTATGCTGCTCTTGCTTTCGTACGTGGTGATTTATCTTTTGATTTATCTCAATATATAACTCAATTGACCATTCCTACTGCCATGATTTGGGGGCAAAAGTCAGAATTTACAGGACCAGAAATAGGTCGCCGACTTGCAGACATGAACCCTCAGGCAGTCCGCATCTTTTATAACTTAGAGGATGTAGGCTTAACCCCCCAATTGGAACTTCCTGCTGTCACGATTGGGCTAATTAGGAAATTTTTACCTTTACTTGAGTCATCTGTTTGAACAGCTTTTCCTTTTTTGTAATATCATTTACACTTGCGTCGGAGTGATTCAAGATTTTACCCTTATGCTTGCCCACGATTTTCGTACAACCTCACCCCGGTATTGATTCCATTACCGCCTTGGGGTTGGTTAACTCGGTGTACTTTTGCAATGTACTTTCAATGGGGCAGTTACCATCTCAAATCACCAAACGCCAGATACCTACGGAGGGAAACCCTCCTTCAGTACTGGCTCCCCTGTACGCATAACGGTTTTGCTCCGTAGAGCCTTCCCTTTCGGGAGTGAAGTTAGCCTCGACCTGTTATAAGAGCTTGTTGGGCTTGCAACACTGTTCCAGTGACCTTAGAACTGTTTAATCACAAGCGACAGAGCGGGGAACTGGCTACGCATTCCGAGGTGTCGTGACTCAAATAACGTTTACCCTTCGACTACGCTCAGGGTGGTCTGGTCAGCACAACTTGCTAGATTTCTCTTGCAAGCTCAGTCCCTTTAGGGCTGGGTTGCTGACTGTAATGAAGAAAAAGCTTACCCAGTTAAATTACGCGCCCTAATAACTAAGTTTAAAATTGTTGCCATAATTAGGATAAGCCATAATAAGATTATTTTTTTTGCTTCTTCGCGCCCTCCCCCCTTAGGCGCAGGGCTTGGTTGTAATCTTCTAATGCGCCTTTTTTGTCTCCCAAGTCACTACGGACAAGCCCTCGGCCGTAGTAGGCGTCAGGATCGTTAGGATTAAGGCGCAGGGCTTGGTTGTAATCTTCTAATGCGCCTTTTTTGTCTCCCAAGTTACTACGGACAAGCGCTCGGTTGTAGTAGGCGTCAGCAGTGTTAGGATTGAGGCGCAGCGCTTGGTTGTAATCGTCTAATGCGCCTTTTTTGTCTCCCAAGTCATCACGGGCATTCCCTCGGTTGTAGTAGGCGTTAGTATAGTTAGGATTGAGGCGCAGCGCTTGGTTGTAATCGTCTAATGCGCCTTTGTTGTCTCCCAAGTTTCTACGGGCAGTCCCTCGGTTGTAGTAGGCAGTAGCATCGTTAGGATCTAGGCGCAGCGCTTGGTTTAAATCGTCTATTGCGCCTTTTTTGTCTCCCAAGTCATCACGGACAAACGCTCGGGCAAAGTAGTTAATAGCATAGTTAGGATTTAGTTTCACAGCTTGGTCAAAAGAGTTTAATGCTCCTTTCTTGTTTCCGTCCGCAGCCTCAATAAACGCTTGTGAGTAGTATTTAGCTATAGCAGAGTTAGTTTCTGCTTGTTTATACTGATACCAAGTTGTCCCCCCCAATGTCGTGATAATCGTCAATGCTGCCGCTGAGACACCAGCAATTCCCCTTTGCTTACGGGCTTTCTCTTCTCGAAGCTGGCGATCGCGTACTTCAATACTAAGTTGAATAAAATCTTGCTCTGATAAACTTAGCTCTTCGCGACGTTGCTTCAATTTTTCTTCTGCTTCTGACAGCGGCACACCACGCAACAATACTCCTTCATCTCGTTTTGTCTCTTCCCACTGATGTATGATATCCCTTAACCGCTCTTGCCAAGCTCGAAACAAACGGTCTTTTTTCATCCACTCGCGCAGCGTTTGCCATTCGCGGATTAGGGCTTCATGGACAACCTCCACTGTATCTTCCCCAGATTTCTCATCATGTCCGGTGACAACCAAACGGGCTGTGTATCCTGCTAAATCACTCACCAATCCCCAATTCTCATCTCCTACTTCTTTGCGGGTGGCGATGCGACGAGTATCCTCAGTTCCTTCCCCTGGGCGCACCAATTGCACAAAGATGCGCTGTGCAGCTTTTTGTTTTGTTTCACTCAATTTTTGGTAAACTTGCTCGGCATGATTTGCTAGCGCTTTTTTCACACCCCCGATCTCTTGGTATGCTTGATGAGTGAGTGTGCGGTTTTGCTGTAGGGCTGTTTTTTAACTGCTTCTACCAAACCGTTGACAAATGTTTCCCTTCCAAAAAAGAATGCTGCATCTTCTTCTCCAAATGCTGCTAATCCTTGATAGGGATTAGGTGGAATAATGTCTATTTCTGGTTGGCTGGGGATGATACTAATTTGCTCTTTTTTAAATAGAACTGGAGTTTGCTGCTCTAAATATTTTATTAAGATCGAGCAACCTAATTCATAAGCAAACTCCACCTGTTGTCCTGCTGCTAGAGCATCATAAAATGCCACAGAAAATGCTATTGCTGCTTTATCCCCAACCGCTTGGTTCATGCCAATCACATAATTGACGTGTTGGCTAATCGCTTTTGCTTGCACCTCACTATAGCAGGCATTGAGAAGTACACACTCCACTCCCTTTGTGGCAAATAGCTTGAACATACTCCCCAGCGCATCTGCACAGATTAATGCTGGCTGTCCCGTCTCATCGTCTAAAACAATACCATCTTGCCCAGCACCATGCCCACTGAAGTGAACAATCTGGGGCTGACAATCTAACATGGCTCGGTAGAAGTCACGCGAGCGAACTGCCCATTTTTGCTCTAACTTGAATTCCTCTCGTTTGTTAGCGCGTCGTAATCCTTCATCAATTTCCCGTACCTCTTCGTCCAGTCGTAGGCTTGAGGTACTTGTCGGATTTGCTGCCAAAATTAAAATAGTTTTGACATCGGGATTGTTACCATAGGACAGTTGCTCAGAAACCATATAATATTAGTATTAATTTATATAAAAAGTAAAAAAGATGCTCAAAGATACTACAGGATAAACACTTCTTTATAGGCGAAACCGAAATTAACTTATGCAGTGTCTAACAGTTTTCTATTTACTTGTTACCACACAATTTCTGTTCTAAATTCCGCAATAAAAGTAAAAAACTTATAGCTTAAAATGATTGAGTCACGTTGCGTTACACCTTTGAGCCATTTGTTGTAATGGGGGGCGAGAAGTATTAATTTCTCGTGGTGGTTGTGAGCAGCGTCACCACATAAGTGTGTTTTAATCAGATCTTGTACCAGTATCAACAACGAGGCAGAGCCTCGATATCTTGTTCCCAGGCTGCAGCCCAGGAACGAGGGTTGGGAGGCTCTGCCTCCCGATTATTGAGAAATGTAGAGAATTCAATTGCGACTGCGATTGTGTTGAGTGGATTGGGCTGGCTTTAACAAAAGCATTGCGTAAACTAATTGTTATTTTTTACACATAATTTTATGATGATGCAACGTTTTTTCTGGAGCTTTTTACTTTTAACAGATGTCATATTTCTGACATCTTTATCCAGTGCAAAAGCAGTATCTAACAGTAGTCTCACCGTCACCATTAACGGCTTGAAAAACCAGCGTGGGCAAGTTTGTCTGAGCCTGTTTTCTGGTGGGCGAGGATTTCCCAGCAGTAGCGATCGCGCAGTGGCTGCCCGTTGCGTCAAACTAGAAAACGCTGCGCTGACAGTTAAATTTGAAAACTTAAAAGCAGGAAATTATGCGATCGCCGCCTATCATGATGCCAACAACGACGGCATCCTCAATCGCAATCCATTGGGTATCCCCACTGAAGAGTTTGGCTTTTCTCAAAACCCCAAAATTCTCACAGGTCCGCCCAAATTTGGCGATTGTGCGGTTCTAGTTGCCGGTCCACAGACCAATATTCAAATTCAATTGCTGAACTTTTTAAGCTGAAGTCTACGAGTCAAGTCACCGTTTGGGTTAACTCGAGGTGACTTGGGAATTAACGTATAGCAATCCTAAATCATTTTTAAAAATTAATCCATGAGTATTATCGAATTGCTAGAAGAACTGCGAGCGATCGCACAACTTGGATTAAACTATTCAAAAGACATTTATGATCGCGATCGCTACGAACGACTTCTCACTCTTGCCTCGGCACAATATTCAGCACTGTCTTCCCTCCCTAGTTCAGAAGTAGAAAAGCGATTTCGCGCAGAATTGGGCTACATTACGCCGAAAATAGGAGTATCAGCTGCAATATTAAACGATCAGGGTGAGTTGTTGTTGGTTCAGCGAACTGACGATAGTACGTGGTGCTTGCCGTGTGGTTGGGCTGAAGTTCGAGAAACGCCGCAGCAGTCGATGAAGCGCGAGGTGCAGGAAGAAACTGGTTTGCTTGTGGAAGTTGGTTCGTTGATTCGTCTTGGTTGCCGTATGCCTGGAGATTTTGGACAGCCCCACACCACTTACCATCTCCAGTTTTATTGCACAGTTGTTGGTGGAACGTTGCAAGAGTCCCATGAAACAACGAATGTTGGGTATTATGATATATCCTCTATCAATAAATGGCATGCCGATCATCAGATTGACGCTGAAGCAGCACACCAGTATTGGGGACTTTTAAAAAAATAAATGACATCGTTTCTGGTTTTTTGCTCACTCAGAGGCTACCGGATTTGATATAACTTCCTTCAATACCTCATTCATTGGATAATCTGGATTATCAAACGCGAGCGATACTTCACATCTAGTTAACGGAAAAGGTTCCAAAAGCTTGCCATTTTCATGACTTTCCAAACGCCACCAAAGAGTTTGTACAGCTATCTCTTTACCATCGACAAACTCAAAAGTGATTTCACCAATATTATTTAATCCGACAACTTCTTTGCCTTTTGCTTTCTTACCTATATAATGATGATGGTTTCTTGCCATTGCGAGGTATTGTTCCAAAGGCTGCTTGCGGTCTTGTCCTGGTAGAGGTGCTTTTACAGAATATAATTTCTGAGAATTGTAGTTTTTTGGTTGATTAATTTCTTCTGCTTTCGCTGATAAAAAATCAATCCGGTACCACCATTCAGGTTGTTTGGTGATTTGTAAGACTCTAAACCAATCGCGTTCTAGCCCTAAATTCACTTTAGCAGGACTACATTTGACTCTCCAAGGAAGATGTTGAACGGTTTGATCGACAAGAGTATAAAAACCACCAATTTCTAGAAAATTTCCTCCTTTATTTTCCCATCCTAAAAATTCTACTGTTGGGAAATATTTTAGAATCTTAAAAGGAACAAAACCTTTTGTATGCAATGAGTGGCTTCCACCGAACCCCTTGACTTCATTCTTAAGCGAACTACTCGTAAATTGGGCAACAACAAGTTCAGTCTTGACATTTTTTGAACTTTGGAAAGGACGTATTGCCGAGTATTGCAAGCGAGCTGCAAAACTATAATGAACATCACCAGATAAGATAATGACACGACTTTGGTGTGCAGGTAATGCTCGTAGTGCGAGTCTGGAAAACAACCTTTCAAATGCTGTTTCTTCTAAACCCCAAGCTTCAGGATCAAAACCCCAAGCCGCAGCACCCAACTTCTCTGCAATCGTTTTAGCTGTCTTTTGTAAGGTTTCTAAAAACGGTAAGCCAATAACTGGGCTAGGCGCTACCACCAAAGTCACTCGTGTATTTTGTGGGCGAACAACTTTTGAGATTTGTTCATCGCAACCTTCAGCACTTAAAAGTCCGGGAAAATCAAAGTCCTTCCCTGGAAATTCTCGCCATGTGCGCGTATCCAGAACTAAAACTTCATATTCTGGAGTCGTTACAGTATAGTGCCATTTTAAAGAACCTTCTTGATGGATGCCTCGCCTTGGCTGACTTGTTTTAATATCTGCAAAGGATGGCAAACCAACACGCAAAGCAATTTCTTGTTCGTGCTGTGGGTTTGTGCTAAAGGAAGCTGACCATGCTTCGGTGGCTTTGAGTAGTGCTTCTCCTGGCTTTCCTTGTTCAAATTGTTCTGGTGTATTTCCCCAAGCTTGGCAGATAGCACAAGCAAGTAAACCATTTTGGAGTACGCGCCGACCGAGAGGTTTATTAAGAGTGCGATCGCACCACGCAATATTTAAAAACCAGTCATCTGTAATTTCATGGTCATCAAATATCATGTATGTGGGAACATTTGCTAAAGCACGCCTAATATCTTTAATTGTTACTTGAAAATCTTGTAAATCGGCAACGTCTTCTGTAAACGAAGTTCGACTTACTTCAGATTTTTGTACATTCGGATGAACATCTTCAAATGTTGGGAAATCTTCCGGTTTCGTCCACAGGACATCACTCCAAACAAATAAATACATTGCCAAAAATTCACCCAAGGTGAATAAATGACTTTTGGCAGTATTGGAAACTCTATTAAGTTTGCTAAAACTTGCCGTCAACCCAGCAGTATGTGTTGCTAAATTATTACGCTTTCCTGGATTCAACTCTTGATAATTTTGCACATCTGGTAATATTTCTGTCCATCCCAAAAGTGTCTGGCTAGCATCTATTAACATGAAAAGTAAAGCATCAGCCACATCATCCACATAAATTTGGTCACCTGTGAGGAAGAGTTGATGCGGTCGTTTTTTTGAATCTTGTTCTAATGCTTCCCTAATCATTTTGTCCACTGACGCAAGTGCATCAAGACTTTCACCGTGAGGCTTGCGACAAGAACCGTGAATAATTCGCACATCATTTAAACGACTTGGCACAAGTGCAAAACTTGGCAAGTCATATGGGGGATATATAATATCTTGTATTGATCCTTCTGGAGTTAAGACACCGGGCTGATTCAGCGTTTCCCCATGACCAAAGTATAAATCGTAAAGATAATTTTCCCCGTGTAAGAGATTTGATGAAGTTTTAGCTGTGACAGCAACTATGTGCACAGAAGTACCACATTTTATCGTTTTTTGACTACCACTAAAAAGTCTTTTTTTCTTCGTATCGAATATTTCTAGAGTAACATTACGGCTTTCTTTCAAAGCCACCCATACAGTTACAGCATTGGGTTCAGTGCGTCGTAGAATTGGTCCAGCGAGAACAAGTGGCAGTTTGTTAATCCGTTCTCTTAGAGGTGTCCATATCATGGATTTTCTGCCATCAACACTACACTTTGAGCATATTTGTTCTCCAAAATTTGTCACTTTTAGAGAAACAACATTCTACAATTGTAAGACCCCGCGACGAAATAGTTCTACAATAATCTGCCAGCGTCCCTCTATTTCTTCAACTACATTATAACGCTTCTAAGTATTAGATGCTTTTTGTGAATAAGGCACAGCAATACTCTGCCTAACCATGTGGTTTATGGTTTTGAAAGCGCTGTCAAGCTAAAATCCCCGTCTGCTTGATATCACAAAGCTACAACACTAACGTACTGCTTGCTCCAATTTCTCCCAGGTTTTAGGACCAGCAATCCCATCGATAGACAGTCCATAATATTTTTGGAACAGCTTAACAGCCGTTTGTGTATTATATCCAAAATATCCGTCAACATTCAGAGGCGGAGGATTTCCAGAGTTTCGTTTACGATCAACTCGATTCAGCAAGTTTTGCAAATGTCTTACTGGTTCACCTGTACTACCTTGTCGCAGTTGAGGATGAGCTTGAGTAGACATAATTCTCCTTTGTTGAGGTTCACTCAGGTAGCTTTAAAGGAGAAAGTCATTTCCTTCCCCCCTGCAAAAGTAATAGTTGGTAGCAAAGTCAACTTATGCAGTTTTCACCAAAAAATCCAGTTTCTCGTCCTGACTCTCCATTCCAAGATAGTCTCACTGATCATTACCCGAGAACATTTAATTTTAGGAAAATCATCTCAAAGCTAAAACCCCCGTCTGCTTGGGATAACAAACAGACGGGGGTAATAACTTCTAAATCCGACGTAAAGCTAAGACACTAACTTGCTGCTTCGGTCAATTTCGCCCAGGTTTTAGAACCAACAACTCCATCAATAGTTAATCCATAAAATTTTTGGAAGTTCTTAACAGCAGTCTCAGTATTATCTCCAAATTCTCCGTCCTCTTTTAGAGGAGGAGGATTTCCAAAGTTTTTTTTGCGATCAGCCTGATTCAGCAACTTTTGCAGACGGGTGACTTCTGGACCTTGGCTGCCTTTTTTGAGAATAGGTTGAGCTTGAGTAGACATAATTCTCCTGGATTAAAATTGGGTAGAGTTATTTTGAAGGTGAAGGTTCTTTCCTTCCCCTCTGCCAAAATAGAATCACCCTTGTGACTTCGTCAATCCCCTATTCTCAATTCCTATGACTCCCCCCTCCATCCTTGCCCTTATTGATCGCGCCTACACTGAAAACTGGGAAGCGCTTGACCTAATGGGGAAGAAACTCACGGAAGTCCCGCCAGAGATTGGGCGGTTGACTCAGTTGGAATATCTTGACCTCTCTTTTAACCCCATCGCAGTGATTCCAGAGGCGATCACACAACTCACCAATCTCACCACGCTTCGCATCAATAGCTGCGATATCTCCGTTGTGCCGGACGCGATCGCCCGACTGACCAATCTCACGACGCTTCACCTCCAGGACAACCAGATCAGAGTGATTCCAGAGGCGATCAGACAACTTACTAATCTCACGACGCTTGACCTCTGCGAGAACCAAATCAGAGTGATTCCAGAGGCGATCGGACAACTTACTAATCTCACGATGCTTGAACTCTTTGCCAACCAAATCACCACTGTGCCGGACGCGATCACACAACTTACTAATCTCACAACGCTTCGCCTCGATGGCAACCAAATCACAATTGTGCCGGCTGCGATCGCACAACTCATTAATCTGGCATGGATTTCCCTCGCTGGCAACAAAATCGCCGTTGTGCCGGACGCGATCGCACAACTCACTAATCTCACAAGGCTTGACCTCGATTATAACCAAATCGCCGTTGTGCCGGATGTGATCACACAACTCACTAATCTCACGACACTTGACCTCGATTATAACCAAATCGCCGTTGTGCCGGACGCGATCGCACAACTCACTAATCTCACAAGGCTTAACCTCGGTGGCAACGAAATCACAATTGTGCCGGCTGCGATCGCACAACTCACTAATCTCACATGGCTTGTCCTAAAAAATAACCCCATTCAAAATCTGTCGCCTGAAATTGTTCGTAAAGGCTGGGGTAAGTATGATTGGCAAGACGGTGAACCGCAGGTAATTTTCGCCTATCTTACAAAATGTTGAATGATTTGAATCCTATTGACCTACCAATGCTGAAACACGCAGTTGGCTTCATGCCTATCTCTGAGCGTGATTGTAGTTCACAAAGTAAAACTTTGGACTCATACGAAGTTGCCAAAGATAATATTGTTACATTTCGTTATATTGAACACAACCAGGAAAATCCGACTTCTCCTAAATAATACTATCTATAGCAACTTCGTATCATGCATAAAGAATTTGGTCTATCAATCTGATTTTCCATTCCAAGTACCAACGCCACAACAACCTACCGTTTCTCCAATTTAGCAACTCGGCCTTCTAGTGCATTGACTTGCTGCTTGAGTTCTATCACCAGAGTTGCTAGTCTATCAAACATCTTCTCTCGTTCTTGCGGCGACACAGTTCTTCCAGAACGTGGAGATGGTGTAATCGTTGCGCTACCAGAAGGCGAGGATCGCCCACTTTGATTTAACTGCGCCTCAATGCGATTAACCCGCGACACCAAACGATTAAAATCCGCTTCTAGGTTATAGAAGCGAGATTCTATTTGCTGAGATAAGGCAGTGTTTGAAAAGACTGTGCCCCAAAGTAGAATAGGCAAAAATAGGGCTAATGCCATCAGCCCAATACGTTTCATGACTTTGCTACCCCTTGTAAAACTTATCCAAAGTTGCTTACATGAACTACCTCACACACTCTACCCTCAGTTTGGTAGCAGTTGAGAAAATAACCTTTGCCAATCAATATAACTAGCAGTATTTTCTCCCTGTTTCACCTCAAATGTGACGTTAGACGCTTTCGTTTGTTGTAGGGCTTCTACACAAAGTTTAGCCACATCCTCGCGGCTGATTTTTCCTTTGATATTGTCACCTTGCTCTAAAATAAACTCCTTACCCCCGACTTCCTCAGTCAGCGCACATGGTCTAATAATCGCGTAAGGAATTCCGCTTTCTCTTAAACTATCTTCTCCCTTCAACTTCCATGTTAAAATTCCTCCTAACTGGTCATTTAATTTGACCGCTGGCGGTTCTTCATCTAAATTGATTCCAGGACGACCAGGACGAGTCACACCCGCTGAACTAACTAAGACAAACTGTGGTAAATTTGCCCCACCATAAGCTTTCATCGATTCCACTTCCAAAGCAAAACCACCAGGAGAAAATTGAGGATTTAACTCACCATCATATTCAAACTTGCTCAACATCAGTTGAAAAGAGCAAATTTTGCTTTGATCAATTTGCGGTGAATCTTTGACAGTTTTGGCACGAAATACCGCAATCATCTGGGCAAAAGGAATGCGAACATTCATCCAGGTATTAGCTTCTGTATTAAAAGAGTAACTGTAGGCAACACCATCCCATTGCGCTTCTGTACGCATAAGGAATTTATAGCGCTTACCATCACCTTTTAAGCGCAATTCTACACCTTCGTAACCAGAGAGATTGAAGGGAGGGGCGAAATTTTTCGTTCTTACAGAAGCAAAGCCTCCTGAGTTCGCAGTTGAGACATTTCCAGCAAACAAAGCTGTTTGTTCCACCAATTGAATTTGACTTTGACTCACGCCACCCATGACAACATCATCCACCGCACCCCAAATATTTTTTAATTCTGTTGATGGTTTTGTGAAATCAAAGAATAGTTTTTCCCCCGCTTTCGGCAGATATTTGGCAGCAGCTTCTACCAAGTTTTTCACACCTTGATATTCTACGTTTTCAGGGGTGTCACCAACAATTTCTGGTTGATAAAATTTGATGCCTTGATAATACTTGGCACGTTCTGGAGTATCTCCTTCTACTGGTTGCACACGTACCGCTGTACAGGATATAACCGCTTGGATATTAGCCATAACTAGGGAATTTAAAGTTTCTGGCTTAGTAATATCTGCAACAACTAATTCAACATGATCACTAAGAACTGACCGTGCTTTGTCGATATCTCGCACGAGTGCACGTACTTTATAACCCGCATCCAGCAGTCGTTTGACCACTCGCTGACCAACTCCACCCGTTGCACCTGCTACTAATATCACACCCACTTGTTTTGCTCCATCAGGTATATTTTGGCTACTATTAAGACGACCTTGAATCAAATCCTGTACCCAGTTGACAAAAGGGACGACCTCAAAATAAGTCAGGGTTTGGATGAATCTGCCTAAATCCCATTGAGAGCGATTGTTGTTAGTCACGATTCATATCTTATGGCTTGTTCCATTGCATAATCATCATTATATAGTAGTCCTATAGACAGGTGAAAAATTACAGCAATCCTAGATAAGTCGTGAACAAAAAAACCAACCGCAAAGGACGCAAAGGACGCAAAGAAAAGAAAGAGAAGAAGAGGAGGATGTTCATATCCTATTTAGGAAGGCTGTAATAACTCATGACATTAATCATCAATATTGATATGATGAAAGCATTGGGAGTATACAGGCAAAAAATGGCAAGCACAAAAGTGATACGCCATAATTATTTGATTTGTAGCCAACAACCTTGACCTATACGCCACCAGGCTTTAACTTGCCACTAGAAACACATATTCACGAGGGTAGCAAACTATGCTCCAGTTTCAACCTCCTGGCTTTGGACAAAAAGTCGTTCATACCTCTGTGGGGTTTATGACTTACTACACCCAAACGACTGCACCTTGGTTGATTGCTGAGAGAGAAAATTTATCCCCCCTAGTTTTTCTCCATAACTTTGGTGGCGGGGCTTGTGCTTATGAATGGTCTAAAGTTTACCCTGCTTTTGCAGCTAGGTACGAGGTTATAGCGCCGGACTTAATTGGTTGGGGTGAATCTGCACATCCTGTGCGAGATTACCAAATTAACGATTATTTGACGAGTATTGCAGAGTTTATTAGACATACTTGTCGTCCACCAGTAACGGTGATTGCGTCTTCATTAACGGCTGCTTTGATGATTCGCCTCGCGATCGCTCACCCTTTTTTATTTCAAGCCCTGTTTTTGGTGTGTCCCTCTGGATTTGATGATTTTGGGCAAGGTGCAGGACGCAGACTTCCACTTGGACTAATCAACATACCACTCTTGGATGATTTCATTTATACTGTTGGCGCTCAAAATGAACTGGCGGTACGCAACTTTTTACAAAGTTTTTTGTTTGCCAAACCAGAACGAGTTTCTTCAGAAATGGTACAAGCTTTCTTAGCCTCTGCAAAACAACCTAATGCTAAGTTTGCAGCCTTGGCATTTTTACAGGGTAACGTTTACTTTGATTTGAGTTTGTACATTCAACAACTGACTATTCCTACAGTGATATTGTGGGGTGAAAAGGCACAATTTACTAGTGTTCAGCTAGGACAGCGTTTGAGGAAGTTAAATACCAATGCAATTCGTGATTTTCATACAATTCCAGATGCAGGAGTCTTACCCCATTTGGAAAGACCTGAGATTGTGATTGGTTTGTTGCAAGAGTTTCTAGATCTTCATAACATAAATTAAGTGATTTTTAACACTCTTTCTTTGCTGATCATGCCAGAAGACAAACAAACTATACATGAAGAAATTTTACTCAAACCAGGCACTTTGTGGAAACGTGTTCAAGAACAGACTGAATACGCTCTACAATGTGGGGCGTTGCTGACAATACCAACAGAATTTGAGTTCATAGAGCAAGATGGTGTTCGCTTCTTAGTGCGAGTTTTATCTAACCTGGCTCGCAAAGATGCTGTTAAGCAAAAACGACAAACACAAACTTCCTCCACTCAAGAATTTAATCCTTTTCTTCCTTACGAGGAGGATTTGTTTGTTGCAGATATTTCTCAGACACACGTATGTATCTTAAACAAATTTAACGTTGTTGACAATCACTTGCTGATCATCACTCGTGCTTTTGAGGAACAGGAAACTCTACTCACTGTGCAAGATTTTGCTGCAATGTGGGCGTGTCTAGCTGAGTTTGATGGTTTAGTCTTTTACAATGGTGGCAAAATTGCAGGTGCTAGTCAGCGACACAAGCATTTGCAACTGGTTCCACTTCCACTCATACCCAACGAGTTACAGATACCGATTGAACCTCTGTTGGCATCCGCTCAGTTTCAAGACTGTGTTGCCACCATACCACAACTTCCTTTTGTACACGCCTTTACAAGGCTAGATCCTCTTTCGGTACAGTCTCCATTCAAAGCGGCTGAAGTCACACTCTCGCAGTACCGCACCCTACTACACGCTGTCGGCTTAGAAAACAGTGGAAGACAATCTGGTGCTTACAATCTTCTGGCGACAAGGGAATGGATGTTGATTGTAGCGCGATCGCATGAATCTTTTGAGTCCATTTGTGTCAACTCATTAGGATTTGCAGGTTCGGTTTTCGTACGAAACGAGCAACAAATGCAGATTATCAAAGATATTGGACCTATGACCCTATTAGAGAAGGTCGCTGTGGCAATAAAATAGGGAGTCACAAAATAACGAACCGCAGAGGACGCAGAGGACACAGAGGAATAAGAGTTTCAGAGGTATTTTACGTAAGTCCTGGAGTAGTTAGACCGCTTTAAGTCAGAGAAATCACTCTAGCACTGCGATCGCGTTCCTATCGAAAAATGATCAGCGAATTATCAAAAGCACTAGTTCTTTATATGCGCCTAATCACACTTTCTAGGTAAGCGTCGATTCGCTGTCTAAGCAATTCAGGAGCGATAACACTGAGACCAAAGTCCTGCCATGGCTTATAAAAAGTTGGCTGCGGCAGGCTCATATCAAGTATTGAATCTATATCCCAGTAAGGGTGATAATCGAACTTAACGGAAATTGCAGTGTATGCATCTAAAAATTGATCTGCCGCTGCAAAACCAAACATCAGAGCTAGATTGGTTCTACAATGTGCCACATCAACCCCTGCTGGTCCCTGGCAGGCATTGATCCAATCCACAATGCCACTCACTGTGCCCCCATGCCACAGAACATTGGCAGGGTGGTAGTCACGATGGATGAAAACTGGCTGCTCGGCAGGTTCTGAACCAAGCAACAATTCGATGGCACGTTCCCAAACATGGGGAATCGTAGTCCACTTCGGTGGTGCCAGAGTCGCTTTTTCTACCCAACTGTGAAATAGCCACGGAAAGCTATTCGCTGTGTGCTGGTGCAGCAAAGCCAGTTGTTTAGCAAGATCGTTCAGCCATTGCTGAAAGTTTGCAGGGCAAAGCTCGACATTTCCTTCGAGATACGACATGAGTACTACTGGCGCACCGAAACCTACATCATTCGTGGAGTAAGCTACGAGCTTCGGGACTTGGAGACCCGTCTTCTGTGCTTCTTCCAGCGCAGCCGCCTCGTGATGAGCAAGGTCAGATTCCTCCGCAAGCCATTCTTGATTGTCAAGTACACGCAAAACAAACCGTTGAGGATTGAAGTCACGTGAGCAGTGAATCAGGAAAACCGAAGAAGAGGTTGAACCTTTCATCTGCACCACATCGAAATGGCAGTGAGGGATGCTGATCGATTGGGAAAGCCATTCGTGAGCATCTTTACTGTAGGTCATACGTAATTCATCTTCTATTTATCGGTCAATCCAAAGCCGTTTGTATCACTTCCACTCCCCGCGACGGTGGTGATCTGCTTGCGTCAACAAAGACTCAGCAAATGCGATCGCCTCCTGGGCCGATTTCCCACCAGCTAACTGTGCTAGTTCTTCTCGACGCTTGTTTAAATTATCCAGGCTTGTGACTCGCACAACCGTACGCTGTTCGGGATGTCCGTTGTTTGTTTTGTCACCTGGTTCGAGGGTGATAACTTGCTTATCGACTCGGAAATGTCGGTCTGCCATTGCTGCAACTAAGGGCTGGTGTGTCACACATAATACTTGAGAGCTTTGACCTAACTGATGCAATTTTTCCGCAATAGACTGTGCGACACGTCCAGAAACCCCAACGTCAATTTCATCAAACACCAGTGTCGCATTCTCATCAGCTTGAGAAAAACAAGTTTTGAGCGCCAATAAAAAGCGGCTCATTTCACCGCCGGAAGCAATTTGTGTTAACGGTTGCAGGGGTTCTCCTGGGTTCGGACTAAACAAAAAGGTTATTTTATCTGCTCCCGTTGCGGTTGGGGAAGTTGGTACAATCTCAACTTGAAACTGTACCTTTTCCATTGCCAAAGGTTTGAGTTCCCTGATCAGTTCTGCTTCTAGAACAGCCGCAGTGGTACGCCGCAGCAGAGTTAACTTCTGACAAGCTTCAGTCAACTTTTCCCAACAAATATTTTCTTGTTGTTCCAGACTTTCGATTGATTGGTCGCTATTATTAAGTTCAGCCAACTCTTCTTGGATGCGTTGGTAATAAGCGATCGCCTCAGTCAGAGTCGAACCGTACTTACGACAAATTTGCTTTAATTCCTGAATACGCTCTTCTACTTCCTCTAAGCGCTGCGGATCGGCTTCCAAATTTTCCCCGTAGGTATTAATTTGTCGTCCCACTTCTGCCAAGGTTGCTTGAGCATCTCTGACCATATCCAACAGCGGTTGCAGTTCGGTATCGTATTCTACCATGTCGCTCAATGTCGTTTCACTGTCTCCGAGCAAGTCTGCTGCTGCTGGAGTTTCAGCATCATTTTGGTACAAAGCTTGGTAAACTTTGTAACTCATTTGTTGTAAATCGACGACATGATTGAGGCGTTCTCGCTCTTGCAAAAGCTTTTCTAATTCATCAGCTTCAGTAAGATTTGCAGTTTTGAGTTCCTGTACTTGATATGTTAGCAAGTCGAGTTGTTGGAGGCGATCGCGTTCTGATGTCCGGCGTTTTTCTAGGGCTATATGCGCTTTTTGATACTCACTAAAACCCAAGGCGACAAGTTGTCGCTGCTGGATCTCTGAATCGCCACCGTACATATCCAACCACTCGCGGACTTGAGCAGATTGTCCCACTTGTACAGTTTGCCCTTGAGCGGTGATTTCCACCAAGCGTTCTCTGAGTCCGGACATCAACGCTCGATTAACCAACACTCCATTAACGCGCGATCGACTGCGAATATTACTTGAGGTAGCTGCAATTTCTCGGCTAATAATTATAAAATTATCTTCGATTAAATCTATTTCTTGTTCGCTCAACCAGGCGGCTAATCCTAAGTTAGAGCTAAATGTCGCTTCTACCATTGCCCGAGTTGTACCACTGCGAATCACACGACTGGATACTTTACCACCCAATACTGCATCTATCGCATCTAAAATAATCGACTTTCCCGCGCCGGTTTCCCCTGTCAAAACATTAAGTCCTGTCCCAAATTCCAGTTCTAATTGGTCAATCAGGGCAAAATTTTCTATTCGCAATACAGACAACATTAAGTCAAATTCTCCATGAGGACAGACGCCGGATTCAATTCATTTATGGGAAACTATAAATCAACGGTTAGCAGTTAGGAATATCTCATACCATCGGACGAGTACGACCAATTGAAGTGTACCAAATTTAGTTTAGTTCATGAAGTGTAAATTGTGCTGAGGATATAGTTCTTGAATTGAAAAATAGATTGTAGCGAAGAAGTTCTAGTCTCTAAATTTCTCTTTCTCCACCGTTTCTTAATAGAAATTACAGATTGAGACCAGAAAAAGTTACAATAATTAATAAAATAAATTAAATGCTATGGTAATGCGACATGAATGCTAAGACAACTCCCCCTACTTCCCAATTTACAGAAGACAGTCGCGTAAGCACCTCTAACCCAGGTAATGTGTCCAATGCTGAACGAATACCTGAAAATAGTGCGATCGTCGAAGTTGTTAGCTTACCAACTTTAGACGAAACCCAAGTGGTGGTTACGAGAAAAACTGAGTCGCAAGCAATACGTTACAATCCCCAGGAGATTTCAGCGCATTACCAAAAAAGACCCCTGCAAGTTTTCCGGCGGATTATCACAGTTTTGACATCAACTGTGAGCTTTGCAACGGGGTTGTGGTGGGATAGCAAGCGGGGAGTTGTTGTTAAAAATGACCTAAGGCGAGCAGTTAAGTTGCGAGAATTGTTGACTAAGCTGGGACCCGCTTACATCAAAATTGGACAAGCTTTATCCACTCGACCGGATTTGGTTCCTCCCGTCTATTTGGAAGAACTGACTCGATTGCAAGACAAGTTACCAGCTTTTCCTAACGAAATTGCTTATCGCTTTATTGAAGAAGAGTTGGGATTACCTCCCGAGGAGATTTACGTAGAACTCTCTAGTGAACCAATTGCTGCTGCTTCCTTAGGTCAAGTTTATAAAGCTAAGCTAAAATCTGGTGAACAAGTCGCTGTTAAAGTCCAACGTCCAGACTTGAGAGAAAGTATTACCATTGATTTGTATCTTTTACGCAAACTCGCTGCATGGGCGAAGAAACAATTTAAACGGGTGCGGAGTGACCTTGTTGGTATTCTTGATGAATTAGGCGATCGCATCTTTGAAGAGATGGACTACATTCACGAAGGAGAAAACGCTGAGCGTTTTTACCAGCTTTATGGTCAGATGAAAGATGTCTATGTGCCAAAAATTTACTGGGAATACACCAATCGTCGGGTTTTGACGATGGAGTGGATTAATGGCGTTAAATTAACCGAGACAGAAGAACTTCGCAATTTAGGTATAAATGCTCGTTATTTGATAGAAGTTGGTGTACAGTGTTCGCTACGTCAGCTGCTGGAACATGGATTTTTCCACGCGGATCCTCACCCAGGTAATTTACTCGCGACATTTGACGGGCAATTGGCTTATCTCGACTTTGGGATGATGAGCGAGATTCAGCCACAGCAGCGTTATGGTTTGATTGAGGCGATCGTCCATGTTGTCAACCGCGATTTTGACGGCTTGGCAAAAGACTATGTCAAGTTAGATTTTTTATCCCCAGAGACAGATTTAACACCAATTATTCCAGCTTTTGCCAACGTATTTGCTGATGCTCAAGGAGCCAGTGTTGCTGAGTTAAACATCAAAAGCATCACTGATGACCTCTCAGCTTTGATGTATGAATATCCTTTCCGTGTACCACCATACTACGCTTTGATTATTCGTTCATTGGTAACCTTGGAAGGAATTGCTATCTATATTGATCCTAACTTCAAAGTCCTCAGCGAAGCTTATCCTTATGTTTCTAAACGTCTGTTAACCGATCCAGCGCCAGAATTAAGAGCATCCTTGCAAGATTTGCTGTTTAAAGAAGGTAAATTTCGCTGGAATCGTTTAGAAAATTTATTACGTAATGCTCGTAATAGTCAAGATTATGACTTTAACTTAGTCACAAATCAAGCACTAGATTTTTTGTCTTCTGAACGCGGCGCTTTTATTCGAGACAAACTGGTGGACGAAATTGTTAGAGGAGTCGATGCTTTAAGAAAAAATGTTTTGCACAACTTTACTTACTTACTGCGCGAAAGAGTTGGAATCACAGCAGTCAATGAAACTCCTGGTGCGAGTGTCGAACAAGAACAAACCTTAGAGCATATCAAACGTATTTTGAATATTCTCCAACAAACTCGTGGTTTTGACGCAACACAACTCGTACCTCAAATTACTCAGCTATTGTTCAATCCAGCAGTACAGCGTTTAAGTCAACAATTCGCCAACCAGTTGGCACAAAAAGCTGTAGCAAGGTTGATTCGGCAATTGTTGACATCATCAGAAGTGGATAGCGTTCAAGATAGTCATTTGCCTCAGCCTAAAAGGTTATCTTTACCTGCTAGGTGAAAATTACCATGACTTTAAAATAGAAGGCCGTCACCCTTAAAGTCGCCTATTCCTGTGATAATCTATCTTATCACAGGAAAAATGCAATCATTGCCTGAAAAAACAGTAATAATGAGGCATTAAAGAAGGTAGAAATTTTATTGTTATCACAATAATTATTTGGAGCGCGTACATTTTGGTTCCAATTCTACTCGCATGCGGTGTCTGCCTGGTCGCCACAACCCTTTAGAAGAGTGACTATACTAGACTATATCCGTGCCAAAGCAGCTATCTTGGATAGCTTTTCTTTATCCAGCCCTTCCAGTTCGTTCAGATGGAGCCAGCCTTCCTTGACCAATCCAGCAAAGACAAAGAGCAGAACAGGATATTGGTAGTCGTACTTACCCTCGACTTCATGCCTTCTAGCACTCAAGAAATCGTGTAACCGCCAGAGATCACTCAACTCCACGAGTGTACTTGCTTGTTCTCGAACTTGTTTAAGCAAAGCCTCAACTTCTCGCTTGTAGGCTTGATCAAAGGCAGCTCGAGCTATATTTTTTTCAGTGTCAGTCCATTCAGCTTCACTCACTTGCATAACTCAATCTGAAATTTGTGCGATAGTTAGTTGGTTAGGATTGTTTTGTTTGCTTAGAGTAATTGAGCGCTCTTGGTTAACAGAGCGCTCCCCACAATAGTTAGTGATTTACTCTGCGCGCGAGTCTTCCTATCTCGCCAGATTCATAAGCTCTTTGGGAGAGGCTAACAAGTCAATGGCTACGAAAAAGATCTTGCCTTCAGAATTGATCAAGAACCGCCAAGCCATATTCATGCCCACTGCTGCGCCAAACCAGGGGGTCTGAACCTTGCCTGTAACTTTCACTTGAGTGTAGCCATCGTCTGCAGGTTCAGCGACACCGCGCTCTGGCACCAACTTGAGGTTCTGACACTCTTCTCGGAAGAACCGCAGGATTGCATCTTTGCCAATGATCGGTCTTTGAAAGGGAGGTTGCAAAGCACCGTCCGCCACGAACAGCTTAATTAGTTCATCAAAATCATTTGCATTCAAGTTGTCCATGTAGTTCAACACTGTTGGGTTGTCCAGACCTTCAATGGTGACTTTAGTACGCTGAGACTTTTCTTTAGGCACGACCACGGGTTCAGAAATTCTGGCATAGTCGCCTAGTTTACTTGCATCAAACCCCATGTCCACAACCGAGTTTCGCAGGACGGTGATCTGTTGTCCTTGATCCAGGTTTTTGAGGGTTTCCAATACGGCAGTAGCATTGGCTGAAAGCTTATAGCCAGCCGGAATTGGCGCGACAGTGCCTTGCTCCATCCATTCCGCGAGCTGATTCCAAAAACCTAGCTTAATATTAGGCGACCAAGTAGCATAGGTGCGGCAAATAGGTGTATCTGCGTGGTTTGCCAGATCACACATAACCTGACTTTGCTCGTCAAAGGTCATTTGCTTGATTTGGTTCAGGATTTGTTCGGCAAACTGCATTCTGGCTGCACCGGGAGCTGCAACTGTGACGGTTTTGCCCATCTCCAGGAAAGCGAACCAGGTCCATGCCAGTTGATCTTCGGCACTGAGTTGGTTGAATCGTGCAGTCAAAGCCGGTACTGCATCAGCCGATAATGTACCGGGAAAAATACCACGGGCGGAATCGATAGTAATTGCCATGTTGAGGGGTACCTCGCTAAGTTTGTAACTGACTAAAGATCAAACAATATGTCTCTGGAGATACAGTTTTGCTCTCCAGTCATTAAATTATCACAAAATGTTAATTTTTGTAAAGAATCTTTAATATTAAAATCGAAAACTTAGTTTCGTTGGTAGCTGTAATACTTGAGAAATCGGCGCGGAGAGTGAACAATGCTTTTTTGAACCAAGTGCTTCTCCTTAATATATGATAGGTTTCTTGACAGATTAAGGTAAAGAGGTTTTCATTTACAGTTGATTCCTCTGGGTCCAAAGCAAGCCATGATCGGGTTAGTGCTGCCATAGTTCGGTTAGGGATTGGTGACACAAAGTCAGCGGCAGATGATCTCCTCCACCAGACGCTACTTTGTAAGTCCCAAAGGGACACGCTTGCGCGTATCTCCTGCACAGACGCTGCTTTGTAAGTCCCAAAGGGACACGCTTACGCGTTCGCGTTCGCGCAGCGTGTCGCTTTGCGACTCAGCGTCTCTGAAAGAGATACGCTCGATTCGTGCGCTTGCGCTTACGGGTAAGAAGCAACAACCCGAAACGTGCCGCCCCTGAAAAACAAGCCAGCTTTTGTTTTGTTGTTCGCGTAGCGTGTCCTCCGGACACTCTGTCGGCGAAGCAGGGTACTCGTTCTAGTACGCTCGTGCTTGTTTTTCTACGTGTAAGACCAGGGTCTTACCGGGCGTATCATCCGGCAATTCCATTAGCGCAGGTCATTAATGATGTCAGGACTGTCAAAATCTTTGGTGTTTCGGTTGAGAAAACACGCGACTGTGGGTGAATGCTGCAATCCACATTAGCTTATCAGGCTCTAATTGATGATATATTGACATTGTATTAAATTCTCATACTTAAACATTCCACACTTATAATTTAGGTTCAAAAACTTTCATGACTAAAGCTGTTTATATCCAAGATAGTGACTTTGATAATCTTTTAACCTCTTCGGGACTTGTGGTAGTTGATTACACAGCCTCTTGGTGTGGCCCATGTAAGTTGATTAGTCCTTTCATCGACGAATTAGCAGAAAAATATGAAGGTCGTGCCAAGGTGGTGAAGGTCGATCTCGATCACAACAAAGAAAATGCCAAAAAATATAATATCAAGAGTATTCCTGCCGTGCTGATTTTTAAAGATGGCGAAGAGGTAGAACGTCTGGTTGGCAAGGCTTCCTATGAAACCTTCAGTCAAGCGCTAGAGAAATACCTTTAGGTTAAACGGCTACTCCGGGCGCAAGTCGCCGAATTAACGCAGATATGAGGATGTGCGATACGCTCTGCGTTAAGCCAAAGGTTTAACGCGGGAATTTCTCTTCCTCTGTTTTAACAAAACAGAAATAAAATTTGGATTTCAGAAGTCACCTGGAGCAGGAAAGCCCTCAGGCTTTTTTAAGCATACGGTGATTTGCGTTATTTCACGCAAGTGCCAGAGGTTGTATGTTTTAAAATATACAACCTCTCCCAAACGTTATCGCAGTAGTATTTGTAGCGGTTTTCCACAACGCTTTGTTGATTCAAATTTCAAAGCTTTGATATAGCCAGTCACTCGCTAGCCCCTAAGGGGCAAAGCTGGCCGGGGGGATTTCCCCAGATAATTGAACTACGCCACAATTCGCCAAGTCAAGGTATAATCTGCGCCACCTCGATTAAACTTACCAGTCATTTCTCCTTGCCCGGCTTGGCCGCTGCTAGCGGTGACGCTGCCAATAAGATCATCATTGTTAAAGATACCTGTGTCTTTGTCATACAGTTTAATTTCAGCAGTGCGATCAAAGATGATATTAGAAATATCTCTCAAGTCTTTACCTTCTGCTTCCTTGATGCTATTTACGCCTCCAACCTGCTTACCGTTAATGACAAAGTAAACCTCATCACTGCCAAGTGTATCTTCGGTTTTTTCGCAGTAAAGAGAAATGAGTTCTAAACGCGCCATATGTTTATCCAATAATTTCTGTTCCAACGTAGCATAGTATCCTGGAACCGTGATGCTTGCTCGCCTCAATGCTATTTTAAAAACGTGCGTATGCGCTTTTACCGTAGGATAGCCATATTCTCCGTAACTCGGGAAACCCAGTTTCCGTAAACCGATTTTCCCAGTTTAGGTTTGTGTAGATAAAGACAAAGACAAATAGCGATCGCTTTGGCGATCACTTGCCCCTACCATAATACAGGTTGAGTCGAAGCATTACTGGGATTCGGCTACCAACGAATCGCACTTAACCCCTTTCTCCGTTAACTGAACAGTATTGGGAAGGAGTGGAGTGTTACGAAAGATCGGATATTGGGCATCAACCTGATGAGCTTTTTTGACAATCCTGTTAAATAAGAAGTTAGTCAGCTTTAGTTCCCTAAAAGTCTTTTGTGGATCAGACAGATGGGTTGTTGGCAGCTGTTGCCCCATTTCTTTGAAAACTAGACCAATCGGCACATTGATTTCATCCTGGAGTTTGAGACAACGGATGAACAACGGACTGCTAGCGGCAATCACCGATCCAACACCTCCCCGAACTTGTCCCCATCCGATGTAATACAGTCCCTTGTAGTCGTCGGGAAACGCTCCACCATAACATTTGACGACTGATCCTTCGACGCGCTGAAGTTCCTGAGGTAAGAAGGAATAAGCAACATCATAACCGGTTGCACAAACAATTAAGTCAAATTCCTCACAACTGCCATCGATAAACTCGACTTCCCAACCATTAAGCTGACGCACAGTAGGTTTGGGAATAATACGACCATGTTTGATGTAGTAAGGCACCTCATTGTTTATAGTGGGGTGTTTATCAAAAACTTGATGGTTCGGTTTGGATAGACCATACTCTTCGTGCTTGCCGAACGTCAAACGCATTATCCCGTATGCCGTCAGTCGCTGAAACCATTCTGGCATCCACCATTGCAATAGATCGACGAACGGAATTCCAGCAAATGTCTTAGGGATGAACCATACCGATTCGCGCATACTCAAGACACACTTGGCTCCTACCCGAGCTGCTTCTGCCGCAATGTCACAAGCTGAGTTCCCGCTGCCGATAACCAGAACTCGTTTGCCACGAAGCATTTCGAGTCGTTTGTAATCTTTGGAATGAATAATCTCTCCGTTAAATTCTCCCTTTAATTCGGGAAAACGTTTGCACCAGTGATGCCCGTTGCACACTAACACCCCTTTATAAATTCGTTGTTTGCCATCAGTGAAAGTGACTTCCCAGAGATTGTTTTCAATGGGTCGCACGTAATTAACGCTACGATTGAGTTCGATATGCTGACGTAAATCAAAATGATTGGCAAAAGCATTCAGATAATCCCGCATGTTTTGAGCGCTGGGGAAGTCGGGATAATCATCTGGCATGGGAAAATGAGTAAATTGAGTAATTTTGCGCGATGAGATGATATGTGCGGTTTCGTAAACACCGTGATACCAATTTCCGCCGATGTCATCACTAGCATCGACCTGATCGTAAGGAATACCAGCACCCTTGAGTGCCTCAGCCATACCCAATCCGACAAAACCAGCCCCAATAATCAGATGTTTGTGAGTAGTATCGACCATAGATTTTTTACATGAATTAAGAAAACAAGGAGAGTTTGCGCGTTAAACAATCCAGCAATGATAGGCGACCTTACAGCTATTTTCAGTTAATTGAACGACAGATTTTCGCAGAAGCTGTTGTATGCCCATACTCATCAACAATCATGTTTCAACCTTAGTTTAGTGAGGAGTGGAAAACCCAAAAGTCTTAGAGTGATTGAGATAGGACGAAATGGACGAAATCCCTCTAAGGCGGGCGTCAGGTGTTACGGATAGTCAGATTTACTCAATAGATGCAAAATAGAGTTATGATAAAATACGGTTACTTTATCGATCTATAGATTTTTAGATTGTAAAAGCTATAGAAAAACTTGAGTTTCTATCAGCTTCAGTAAAATTGCTGATACTTTGAGGGATTAGGCAGATGACATTATCCACAACTTTGAATTCTACATTAAGTCAGATCCACATCAGGATTCCTCAGCACTACCATCGTCAACCAATTGTCTCGCGATTGATTTCTCGTTACGATTTAATCATCAATATTACATGTGCTTTTTTAGAAGCTCATGCAAAAGATGACGGTTGGTTTAACCTAGAAATTCAAGGAGTTTCAAGAGCAGTAGAAGCAGGTCTTGCCTATCTTCAAGAACTAAATATAGAGATTGTGCAGTTAGATATCAAAAGCATTGCCCAAGAAAATCAGGAAAAGAGCAAGATTTTATGTAACAATCACAATTTCAGTGACATCATTGACGATAATGACAAAAAAGCTGATTCCAATGTCGTAGAAGGACAAACTACTCGTGCTAAATTTCAAGTTTGTATTCCTCAAAACTATCAGTCTTACCCAGTTATTGCAGGGCTTGTTTATTGTTATGGATTAACTGTTAACATTTCCGGAGCAGTATTAGATACCAACCCAGAAAATGACGGTTGGTTTGATTTAGAGGTTTGGGGTAGGCGTCAGCAGATTGTGTTGGGCTTAAGATATTTAAAAGAATTAGGCTTACAAATTTGGTTGTAATTCTTGACATTATTTAAACCGCGTATCATGATTTTTCACAACCTATTGGAGAGATAAAACGATGGCTCATGCTTGCTGTGGTCCCGGCTACGCTTCTCCTGAAGCAGCAACAAAAGCAGAACGTGAAAAGGTACTATATACAGTTGCACTCTACACAGGTTCAAGTATTGTTGAACCAGATTATCTTGCAACCCTAGACGTTGATCCCAACTCTCCCACATACGCCCAAGTGATTCACCGCCTGCCAATGCCTTATGTTGGCGATGAACTCCACCATTTTGGCTGGAATGCTTGTAGTTCTTGTCACGGCGATGCTAGTAAATCTCGGCGTTTTATGGTGATTCCTGGTCAACGTTCCAGTAGAATTCACATTGTAGATACAGCGGATATCAAAGCCCCGAAACTTCACAAAGTTATTGAACCGGAGGAAATCAAGGAAAAAACCAATTTGACAGCCCCTCATACCGTACATTGTCTAGCTGATGGTCATGTGATGATTTCCATGTTGGGTGATAGCGAAGGGAATGGTCCAGGTGGCTTTTTGTTGCTGGATGAAAATTTTGACATTGCTGGACGTTGGGAACGTAAAGCCGATGGTATGCGTTTCAACTACGACTTTTGGTATCAGCCGCGTCACAATATCATGGTGAGTAGTGAGTGGGCTGCACCCAAAACCTACTATCCTGGGTTTGACCTCAACGATGTAGCCGCTGGAAATTATGGTCACCAACTGCATTTTTGGGATTGGTCGAAACACGAAATTATCCAAAGTTTTGACTTAGATCAAGAAGGACTCATCCCCTTAGAAGTGCGCTTTCACCATAACCCTGATAGCACTCACGGGTTTGTTGGTGCTGCACTCAGCAGTAATGTTTGGCATTGGCACAAGTCTAACGGTCATTGGCAAGTTGAGAAAGTGATTGATGTACCATCCGTAGAAGTGGAAGGCTGGCCCATTCCTGTACCATCATTGATTACCGATATCCTGATTTCGATGGACGATCGCTACGTCTATTTCTCCAACTGGCTGCACGGAGATATCCGCCAATATGATATCACTGACCCCTCCCATCCTAAACTCACAGGTCAAGTTTGGGTCGGTGGCTTATTGGGCAAAACTGCCGAAATTCAAAGTCATAAACTGACTGGTGGACCGCAGATGCTACAACTGAGTCTTGATGGCAAACGGCTTTATGTGACTAATTCTCTGTTTAGCACTTGGGACAATCAGTTTTACCCTGACATAGCCAAGGCTGGTTCATATTTGTTGCAGATAGACTGCGATACTGAAAACGGAGGTCTCAAAATTAACGAGAATTTCTTCGTTGACTTTGGCAAAGAACCCGCAGGTCCATCTCGTGCTCATGAGATGCGATATCCTGGTGGCGATTCTACCTCTGATATTTGGATATAAAAAAGCATATGGCAGGCATCTTGCCTGCCGCAGAAAATATGTATAAAGTTGAACTTGTTAATCGCGACAACCAAGTTGTCCAAGTTGCAGAAAATCAGTACATATTAGATGCTGTGGAAGAAGCAGGTTTGCGCTTACCTGTGGGTTGTCGGTACGGTGCTTGTATCACTTGTGCGGCGCGTTTGATTGAAGGTCAGGTGGATCACTCTAGAACAGTTGTCCTCAAACCCGCACAGTCAGATCAAGGCTATGTGCTACTTTGCGTTGCCTATCCTCGCTCAGATTGCAAATTTGAAGTGGGTGTAGAGTGCCAGAACAAACTTTACATCAATCCTTTTAAAGGTGGTCGTTAGAGAAGCAGGGAACGCTTAACGCTTAACAGGCTTGATGGTCTGGTGGTATCCGTATTTTCTCATTAGTTCATGTCCTAATCTACCTGGCAACTGCTATACTACTCCCTTCCCGCCAAAAGAATACCGATTAAATGAACCACGTTAGCGTTTGCGCAGCGCCCCCTTAGGGGCTAGCGTGTCCGTAGGACATAGACGCGTTCGCGTTCGCGTAGCGTGTCCCCTTGGGACTCAGCGTGCGCCTTAGCGCATAGGACACGTTAGCGCAGCGTGCGCCCTTGGCGCATAGCAAGAAAGGAAGAAGATTAGGTAATCTTGAACCGGGAAGGGAGTAATACCAATTTGAAAAAAGAATGCGACAGATACACACTCCCAAACCCAAGTTTCGTCTCGGCTTTCTTCCGGATTGAATTTTGAATTTTGAGAGAAGTTTGAGCGCAGGAAACCTCCGCTCAAATCTATGCCCTAAGTCCTTACGGACACGCTGCGCGTTCACGTTCGCGTAGCGTGTCCCCTTGGGACTCAGTGTGCGCTTTGCGCTTACGGGCACGCTAGTCCCTAAGAGGGACGCTGCGCAAACGCTATCGGTGATTTTAAATTGGTATTACCTCGGTCTTCCTAACGTAGTCATGTATAACACGACTTCATCCGCAGGAATACCAAGTACTTCATTCACTTTGTCATCAAAGAAACCACCAATACCACTAACACCCAAACCAAGGCGAATAGCAGCTAGATTTAGCCTTTGTCCCAAATGACCAGCATCCATGTGCAGATAACGGTAAACGCGATCGCCATACTGAGCGACTGCTGATTTTAAATCAGCTGTATGAAAAACGACTGCTGCTGCATCCCGTCCTAACTCTTGTCCCAAACAAAGGAAGTGTAACTCTTTTCTGAAGTTTTTAAAACGAATTTGTCGCAATTGTTGTGCTTTGGGCGCATAATAGTAACACCCTGCCTCAACACCTTCTACCCCAGAAACAGCAATAAATGTTTCTATTAAATTTAGGTCAAAGTAATCAGTCGAATGATCAAAACCTTGGTCAACATAATGTTGAGGTTGGTAAGAAAAATCGAGTAAAGCTTTTAGTTCATCAAATGTTAAATCATCACCACTGTAAGCACGGGTAGAACGCCGTTTGAGAATGGTCACTTCTAATCCATCGAGTTTTTCTCCCCATTGGATAGGTTGGCTAACTGTAGAGATTTTTTCACAGAAAGGGAAGTTATATTTATCCTCTAAAGATTTTTCTTGTTTGACTTCAGGTGAAGTGAGTTTACCGGTTGTTCCTGGTGGAATTTGCGTGCAGTCATGAAAATATTTCAGGAGTTTACCATCGGGAATATCAGGATAGTTCGTTTCTGTCGCAGAGGGTAAAGCTGTTGGTCCTGTGAGTATGTTTTGCTTGATATCCAGCAAGTCTGCTAGGGGGATCACGGCGATCGCACCTTCCTGTTGAGAATCGATGTAGAGCAATTCATTCACCGCTTCATCTACAAAGCCACCAATCAGGTGAGGGCGATATTGAGTCATAGCGCCAGCTAACTCGATATTACCTAACAAGTGTCCTGTATCCAAAAAAATTCTTCGGTAAGCTCTATCTTCATATCGCCAAGCTGAACGATAGAAAACTGCAGTAATAATAATTCCTAACTGCGTCTTTTGCAAAGTCGGATGCCATAAACAAGCTTCTTGCAGCTTTTGCCAAGCATCACTTTCCCAACAAGCGATCAAAGAGTGAGTTCGACACTGGTAATTGTACACTCCCGGCGGCAACAACGCAGTGCCACGAGAAACAACATACATCTCCGCAGGATACAAACCACCCGCACTGGGTGCAGCCCTCAAATATACCGTATTTCCCATAGAAGGCATTTTTGCTGTCAATCCGTAGCTGCAAAACAGCAGCCGCGACAACCTATGCCACCATTGTGCATCAGGCTTGTCAACAAAAGCTTCTGCTTTCTCTTGGATGTAGGGCCTGAGGTCAAAAGTAGAGCCAATTTTGTACTCTTTGAACGGCACTGGTTGCTTAGACCAGTTTAAGCCCTTACTCTTTGAGGCGATAGTCTGCGGGTCGTACTTAGTTCGTTCGTGGTAGTGCTGAGCGATTGATTGACGTAGTTCTGGCATAAGAGCTTAAATATGCTTCTGCTACATATCTTTGCATTCTATCGGATCATCATTTAGTCTTAATTAGTACAAATAATGAGCAAACAGAAGGTTATTAAAGAATAAACGAGTAAGGAGACGAGCAGTAGAGGTTGTTTAATTTTTGATTAAAAATGTAAGATTCCAAATTTTAATATTCAAAATTTTTAATTTTTTCTTTACAAATCTTCTGGAAGGTATGGAGAAGTCAAAAAGAAGAATTTTTGAGTCAGAACGCCAGTTGCCTGCTTTGGGGGCAGTGCTGAACGCGAGTGCTTCTTTTTGCAAACTCTGACACCCCTAATCCAATCTATCAGAATGACCAGATTCTGGTATTGATACTGAACGTTGTGCATTATTCCGTCGCCAACGAGTCAAACCATAGCTAGCAGCAGCCAAAATCAACAAATAGGGACTATAAACAGCTAACCAAATACCCATCTTCACCAAACCAAAAGTAAATTCTGCCAAAGAGTGAGTGGAATTATTCCAGGCTGACTGCATTTGTGAACCAAAAGTACGCTGTGGGGCGTTACCAGATACTGCTGCTTCTATGTTCAATGTGATGGTAGAGTAAGCAACTTGATTTTGTAAGTTTTTCAACTGAGCGTCAATTTGCTCTATTGACTGTCGCACGTTGCTTAGTTCTTTAGCAACACTCAGCACATCCCTAACTGAACCAGCGCGATCCATAATTTTCTGTAAGTTGCTTTCTGTTATCCGCAAATTGCTTAATCTCGCTTGAATATCTACAATTTGATCACCTACATCAACAGCCGTGATGTTGCGGCTTTGGACAGATCCTAGTTTTGTCAGTTTCTCTAAAGTCGGTTCCAGTAGGTTTTGAGGAATTCGCAACTGTATTGTTGCTGTATGACGAGCAGATTCATTTTTGGGCTGTTGTTCTTCTAGCTTGATTAAGTCCCCTTGCTGTTGACTGATAATTTGAGAGACAGCATCGATACTCTTATCCACAGAATCAACAATCAGAGTTATAAGTGCCTTTTTAATGAGTTGTTGAGGGGAACGGGTAAGTTGTGCAGCTTGAGCCGTTGTAGATGTCGTTTCACTTACCTCAGTTAGTGCTGATCGTGCTGCTGTATCAGCCAATTGGTTGTTTATTTGAGCTTTAGGTAACGCTTGGTTTGTAGACTCAGCACTAGGAACAGAAGCACAGCTTGTTAGAATAACCCCTCCCGCCACTACACTTAGAACAAGAGTTGGTTTACGTATCGAAAATATTACTTGACTCAAGCCACTCATAATCTACCCACAGATGGATGAACTTATTCCAAGTATGGCTGAACCAAAAACCTATTTTTTGCATTGTTGCAGTTTGTGTAACCATAATTTTCTTCTACCTCTCGTGCCAGAGGTAAAAATACAGAGTTTTTCTTAGCCTCTTAATGCGAAGTTATCATCCAATTCATAACGCAGAAACGAAAGCGAGAAACATGGAAACAAAACAGCTAGGCAAAACAAGTATCTCTGTAAGTGCAATTGGTTTAGGGGCTATGCCAATGTCAATAAGCAGTCGTCCCCCAGAGTCACAGTCAATTGATGTTATCCATCGTGCCCTGGATTTGGGTATCACGTTCATTGACACAGCCGACTCCTACTGCAAAGATGAAAGCGACAAGCACCACAGTGAGCGATTGATTCACCAAGCTTTAGAATCCTACAAAGGCGATGTGAGTCATGTTGTTGTCGCAACCAAAGGCGGCTTAATGCGCCCAAATGGAAATTGGACACCCAACGGTAACCCACAGCATTTACGCGAAACCATCCGCATCAGCTTTGAGGCTTTGGGCGGTAAAAAACCGATTGATTTGTGGCAATATCACTCACCAGATAAAAGTTATACCATAGAGGAATCCCTCGCACCAGCCAAAGAAGCTGTGGATGCGGGAATGATTCGGTTCGTGGGAGTTTCCAACTTTTCTGTAGAACAAATAAAACGGGCACGGGATGTGGTTGATATTGTCTCCGTGCAAAATCAATACAACCCTTGGCAACGTCAGCCAGAATTTGATGGCGTATTGGAGTATTGTCAGCATGAGAGTTTGACATTTCTACCTTGGAGTCCTTATGGCGGTAGGCGTCGCCATGATGGCTTGGAAGATATTGGGGCGATCGCCAAACTTGCCAAAGAAAAAGGCGTATCAGTCTATAATATTGTCCTGGCTTGGTTGCGTGCTAAATCGCCTGCGATATTGCCTATTCCTGGCGCAAGCAAAACTTCCAGCATTGAAGACACAGTACATGCTGTTGATGTGAAATTATCAGATGACGAAGTGCAAAGAATAGATCGCGAAATCTAAAAACATTTCCTTGCTTTGCTTAGTCATAGTAACCCAATACAAAATATTTTCAGGAGAAAATCTGAGTATCTTACCTGAATCTAAAATACAAAGTTGTATCATATCAGCTATATAAAATAAGCTGATATTTTTTTGTTCAATTTTACAAATATTGTTATGTTTTATGATTCCCAAAATCTAATATAATCTGCTTGACAACGTTTTACCTCAAGAAAAAATCTTTAATAAAAACTATTGTATTACTCAATTGATATTAACTCGTGTGCTGTATTATACGTAAAAAAACACTTTTAAAAACTGCATGAGTTCGCTATACATGCTTGGCTCAAGACGGAAGAATATTTTACTTGTGAAAAATTTAACCAAAATCTAATTAAAAAACTATGTTCCCTTTTAAAGCAACGAGAGGCAACATTAATTTCCTTAATTTCCTTAAATACTTTGACAAAATTTTCGCTCGTCCGACATCAAAAATGTGGGGTTGGGTAATTGCTTTTTTTAGTATCAGTACTTTTGACGGCTGGTTAATAAAACAATCTTCTGTTGTTTCTGTGCCTACAGTCATTTATTTTGCTATTTTTCCCTTAGCTTCTATTATTTCTAGGCGTCTTTCCAAGACTACTTGGAGATTAATACTTTTTGTAGTTTTTTCACGTTCTATTTTAGCTATTAGTTTATGTATTTTACATTTGCCAAAGGTTTCAGAGTTTACAATAATTATGTATTGTATAAATATTTTATTATTCGCTTTTCTATTGATTGATGTAATAAGTACCCGTGGAATTGTAGCTCCAGCTTTAACAGTTATTTTGATAATCTTGCTGTGGATGATAATCGGTTGGCAAGTGATTATCCGTTTAGTTTTGTATTGCAATTTAGTAGTGATTTTCAACAAAGCCGCCACAAGGTTAAACAAATATTTAAAGAGTTTCAATGCTGCTATGGCTGTTTTGACTGGAACCGCAGCCTTTGGATTAGCACTAGGATGGATGCTGGCTAGCTTATGAATTAGGAGTTTTGGTCAAGTTTTGCGGTAAGATTATAAACTTGCAATCAATCAGGACGCTTGCTGACTGGAGAAGCTATTATGGCCCGGATGTACTATGACGAAGACGGAAATTTAGACCTTTTGGCACAAAAAACCATAGCCATAATTGGTTATGGTTCCCAAGGTCACGCCCACGCCCTTAATCTTAAAGATAGTGGTTTGAACGTGATTGTCGGACTATATCCGGGTAGTAAGTCAGCGGCGAAAGCTGAAGCTGCTGGGTTAACCGTGAAAAATGTTGCCGATGCTGTTAAGGCTGCTGACTTCATTATGATTTTGTTGCCAGATGAAGTGCAAAAAACGGTTTATAAAAACGACATTGAACCCAATCTGGAAGAAGGAAATGTTTTGTTATTTGCCCACGGCTTTAATATTCATTTTGGTCAAGTTGTCCCACCTGAGAACGTAGATGTGGTGATGGTTGCGCCAAAAGGACCAGGACATTTAGTACGCCGGACTTATGAACAAGGGGAGGGTGTACCCTGTTTGTTTGCGGTGTTTCAGGATGCGAGTGGTCAGGCACGCGATCGCGCAATGGCATATGCTAAAGGTATCGGTGGAACCCGCGCTGGTATTCTCGAAACAACTTTCCGCGAGGAAACCGAAACCGATTTGTTTGGTGAACAAGCAGTTCTGTGCGGTGGTTTAAGTGCTTTAATTAAAGCTGGTTTTGAAACTTTGGTGGAAGCCGGTTATCAACCAGAGTTAGCTTATTTTGAATGTCTCCACGAAGTCAAATTGATTGTTGACTTGGTTGTGGAAGGCGGTTTAGCTAAAATGCGCGACAGTATTTCCAATACCGCTGAATATGGCGATTATACTCGCGGGCCTCGGATTGTGAATGAACAAACCAAGGCAGAAATGCGCAAAATTCTGCAAGAAATTCAATCTGGTCAATTTGCACGGGAATTTGTTTTAGAAAACCAATCTGGTAAACCTGGATTTACTGCAATGCGTCGTCAAGAGGCTGAACATCGTGTTGAAGAAGTGGGTAAAGATTTACGCGCTATGTTTAGTTGGTTGAAAAAGTAATTAACCGTAGATGGACGAGGCAGTGCGTTGGGCGGCTGCGCCGACTTGTAGACGCCGAAGGCGGCTTCCCGCTTTCTTAGCACCTGCCGTGCGGATGAACGCAGATAAGAAGTAGATAATTTTTTGTTTTAGACTTGTTTTAGACTTGTTCCCAGGTTCTGCCTGGGAACGTCTTTTTGTACTATTTTTCACGCTTGCACCTATACCCTCTATTTTTCTTAACTAAGCAGTATTGGTACCGTGAGTGCTTTTTTAGATAATACTGAGGATATATCTTTGTTCTTTAATTTGATCCTGCATCTATGGAAAATCAGGATGAACCTACATGTCTACTCCTGCAAGAACTGCGTCAAATTTTAGACGGTAGTCCAGAAGACATACAACTTTACCAGTTAATCTCAGAGTTTTGCCAACAAAAAGCTGGTAGCTTTCAAAGGCGAAAAGCCTTTATCCCTCTACTAAAGCGACTTCAACAGCTACGAGGACTCGCCAAACCTCGGCGTGGCTATGAACATGAAAGATATCCTGATGTCCTCCATGACATTTTAATTCAGGTGCGCGATCGCCTCTGCACCGAATTTAACCCTGTACTACCAACACTCACAGGTAGTTTAACGCTATGGATTAACAAAAAATTAGGTTTGCAATACAAGGTTATAGAATTATTTTCTCCTCAAACAAAACGGGAGATATCAATAGATAATCTTATCAACACTGAACAAGGTGGCGAAACTTTTAACGAAATTGTCAGCGATCGCGCTATCGATGGAACTATTCGCCTGAGTGGAATACTTCGCGTCATTGAAGAAGAAAATCGCGAAAAAAGCCACGAACTTGACCGTAAACTCAGAGATTATCTTGAACAAGATCCACAAGGAAAGTTACAAAACTGTCATCCAGATTGCATAGATTTTTGCAATTGTCAAGAATTAATTAAGAGGCGTTTTTTAAAAGATCCTCCAGATAAGTGGCATGAAATTGCCAAGGATTTGAACATCCCTTCTGGAACTGTGACTAGTCATTGGCACAGAAGATGCAAACCTCTCATACGAGAAATTACTAAAAACCTTGGATATCTAAGGGAAGAAGAACCATGAACAATACACAAACCTTTTCAATCAGCGTTCCACTGCCAAGCATTGCCTATGAATATGCGAAGCAATTTGAGGTTGAACAAGCTACCTCCCAGAAAGGGAAACAAGTTTATCTGAATACTCTAGCTGTGTACGCTGTACATAGTTTCCTGCAACTGATGGATATAGCTACGGATATTAGCCAAGGCAATAGTTGGCATCCTGTGAGCAGACGTTTTCATGATGTTGCTGATTTAGTTTTACCAGAGTTCGGCTCTTTAGAGTGCCGCCCCGTTTTAACTGATGACAAAATTATTTTTTTACCAAAAGAGGTAACCGAAGACCGCATAGGCGTAGTTGCAGTTTTATTTGAGGAAAATCTAGACCAAGTGCATATATTGGGGTTTACTCCAGCCAATGCAGCAGGACTGTTACCACAAGAAATAGAAGTTTCTCAACTCCAACCACTAGAGAACCTTTTAGACGAGTTGGAAAAAGTAGCTGCGCTGAAATCAAGCTTTGCTAACACTTCTTCTCAAGTTAGTGATAATACACATTTTTTACAAATTCAAGCAACAGATATTACACAAAATCTGGCGATTGTAAATTTGAGCCAATGGCTGCAAAATCTCGTAGATGCAAGCTGGCAGACAGTAGAAGAAGTTTTTGGAAGAGAAAAAGCTTATCTGATTTTTGCGACAAGAAGCGCTCAACTTTCTCAAAGAATTGTGCGGGCACAACAGATTTCATTAGGAACTTTAGCAACAGATGAAGAGTTAGCCTTAGTTATAGCTGTCGTGTCAAAAGTTGCTCAGGAAAGAGAAATTATTCTGCAAGTACATCCTACTAGAACTAACATCTTGCCACCAGGTTTGCAAAGCATTGTGCTTGATACAAATGGTAACATTCTGTTGCAAATTGAAGCTAAAAATGCTGATAACAAGATTCAATTAAAGATTGGTGGTCGGCCAGGAGAACAGTTCAAGTTAAAAATTGTGTTGGGTGAGGCTAGTTTCACAAAGGATTTCGTTATTTAATTCTCACTAAAAGAAGCGGCAATGAGCAAGTTAGTTGTCCTTAATATAGTAGATGGTGATTTTGAAAATGGGTTTCCAGTTTTTCTGGAAATTGCCACAGAAGGTCAATACGGCTTTGCAGAAGCGAATGGCAAACTGCCTCCCGCTCCAGAGTTGCTTAAACAGTATAAAAATTGGCAACTACCTTACAATAGTCTAGTATCCAACTTAAGATCTTCTCGCATCCACGTTGCCGGATCTACGACTTCCATCCCACAAATCAAAACAGCCAGTCGAAACCTAAAATCCAGTTTGAATGACTGGCTCAATTCCCCACAAATGCAGTCTATATCAAGAACTTTATACCAAAACCTGAATGATAAATCGGAGGAAATCCGGGTCATAATTAAAACTCAAAACTCAGATTTACAGCGGCTGCCTTGGCATTTGTGGGATGATTTTTTTCAGCACTATCTTAGATCTGAGGTGGCTTTAAGTCTGCCAGTGCGAAGGCAAAAAAAAATAATTTCTAGAGAAAAACCAATAATTTTAGCAGTTTTTGGCAAGCGAGAAGGAGTTGGAAATATCACTGAAATTAAACTTAATACAGACTTGGAGTTGCTAAAACAACATTTATCCACAGATACCGATTTTACTCCTTTAATAGAACCAGAATTAGAGGATTTATACGAGGAAATTGAGAGGCGACCCCCAAATTTATTCTTTTTCGCTGGTCATAGTTCAAGTGAAGAAAATGGGACAAGGGGGCTAATCGAACTCAATCCGGATGAGACAATTACTATTGGTGATTTAAAACCAGCTTTGAGAGAAGCTGTTGAAGAGGGTTTGCAGCTAGCGATTTTCAACTCTTGTGATGGGTTGGGAATCGCCAGAGAATTAGCTGATTTACATATTCCGCAAATCATTGTGATGCGGGAACCAGTGCCAGATGTGGTAGCACAGAAGTTTTTGCAACGTTTTCTCGAAGCGTTTGTTGGCGAAAGATCTGTTAATCTAGCAGTCAGGCGAGCTAGGGAAAGAATACATCATCTGGAGGTAAAGTATCCAGGTGTGACTTGGTTGCCAACAGTTTTTCAAAACCCCGCCGAACCATCACTAACTGGAAACGAATTTCGTCGAATTGCCACTGGGGTAGAACCTACTCAGGCAAATCCAACAACTGAAGCGTCACAACCTGAAAATCAAAGTCAGATATCATGGATGCCAAGTGTAATCATCCAAAAGACGGGTTCCTCTGGAAGCATCGCCAATCCGCCTCCCAGCCAACAGCCAGCTGCAAACCAAGGTTTTTCGCGTATCTGTAGTCAAGGGCATGAAAATTCAATCGGCAACCGTTTTTGCATCCACTGTGGTGAAGCTTTAGAAGCACCGTCTACAGACATAACTAATTTCGCCCTGCCTTCGCAAATACCTTCGTCAACTGAGGGAATCAATCAAAGTCATGCTGCGATCGCTTCCGTAGATTTGGGAAGTATTTTGAAAGGACGCTACAGAATCATCAAACTTTTAGGACAGGGAGGATTTGGTCGAAGTTATCTAGCTGAAGATATAGACCGACTCAGTACTTTATGTGTTGTCAAGCAACTCCAACTTAGTTTTAGGGAACTAGATCATCATTACCATATTGCCAGACGCTTATTTCATACAGAGGCAGAGGTCTTAGAAATATTGGGAAGAGATGACCGAATTCCTCAATTATTGGCTTACTTTGAAGAAAACCAAGAATTTTATTTAATTCAGGAATTTATTGAGGGTGAGGATCTCAGGCGAGAAATTATTTTAGGCAAACAGATGAGTGAATCCTATGTGATTTTCCTTTTGCGAGACGTACTGGAAATACTAGAGTTTGTTCATAAACGGGGTGTGATTCATCGTGATATTAAACCCTCAAACTTAATCAGACGCAAACATGACAGCAAGTTAGTTCTGATTGACTTTGGTGCAGTTAAACAAATTAGCAATGAGACATTCAATTCTCAAGAGCAATCTGTTCCCATCGGCACACCAGGCTATTTTCCACCAGAACAAATGGTTGGCAAACCACAATTTAGCAGTGATATTTATGCACTGGGAATTTTATGCATCCAAGCTCTTACAGGAGTGCATCCTAACAAACTATCACTTGACCCCAACACAGGCGAGATTAGCTGGTACAGTCAAGCAAACGTCAGTCCTCAGTTAGCTAGAATTTTATATAAAATGGTACGCTATGACTTCAGGCAAAGATATCAATCTGCCACAGAGGTTTTACAAGATTTACAACGTTCGACGACTCGAATTCCAGTTCCTACTTCTATTGTTATGCAAGCTCCTCCTAGTCCAACAAAAACTATATATCGTAGCAGAATTTGGATGTTAGTCGCAGCATTTATCGCGGTTATACTTCTCACCGGACTTACATTTATAATCTTTGCACCAAAATCATCTACTCCCAATCAACAATTACCAACATCAGAACAAGAAAAAAAATAAATTTGCTCTTTGAGGAGTTGAGCAAAGATTTACGCACTATATTCAGTTGGATGAAGAAGGATTAACTGCAGATGCACAACGAAGGACTCTGTTTTAGACTTATTCCCAGGTTGAGCCTGGGAATGTCTTTTTAAGCCAAAGCTCTTCACAATATGGTAAATGCTGCAAAAATTATTTTTTGTGAAATCTATTTGTTGAAAAATAATAAATGATTTTTTAGATTGCTCTGCGGGAAAATTGATAGTACAAGAAAATAGCAATCATCGCGCCTAACACTGCAACGAACAAACCAGGAATACTCAAGGTTGCAGTAGTTAGTGTGAATGTTCCAGTTTGCAGTACGTTAACCAATGTTCCACCAACGAAAGCACCAACAATACCTAGAACTATTGTCGATAATATTCCGCCACCTTGATAACCAGGATAGATTGCTTTTGCAATAGCGCCAGCTAGAATACCTAAAACGACCCAAGCAATAAGATTCATTATTTTGTCTCCTTTGGTGTCTTTTCTTTATGCATTCTATTTAAACTTATCCAATACTTTTTATTCATCTTTCATAAGAAACAGTTGGAACTTATCTTCAGTTAGAAAAGAAAAGTGATGCAAGTCACATATTAGTATGACTTAATTAATTGTCATCAATCTAAAGTAAGAATTTTGTTGGGTGATACCACATTATGCACGAGTTAATAGTTCCAAGTTATGCCCATTGGAGTCTAGGAAATAGAAGCCACGACCTCCTTTTATGCTTTTTTTATTTCGGCTGTTTGTGGGGGCTGTTTGTGGGGCTTCAGTTGAGTTTATGGTTATGGCTGTTTTTGGAGCAGGTGTGGCTGGGATTGTAGTTGTAATTGTTGTAATTATGGCTTTAGGTTTGGTTCTGACTGAGTTTATGGTTGAAAAGGATTTATTTACCAAACACCATCCAAATCTTAAAACGTCTATCACAATAGCATTCTGAACTCCTCACGAGTTATCTGGCAATCACGTAGTATTTGTGCCAGCAAACCACGACCAATTGTTTCACCAGAATGCACAGGAACTACCGTCCGACGCCCGTCGCTATGTATCAGAATATGGTGACTTCCACGGACTCTAGCAATTTCAAAACCCACAATACCCACGAGCCGCAATAACTTCGCGTCCCGTTACACTTGGTAGTTGAGTCATACTTCAACCGAAACTCGCTGAATACCTACAAAATCTAGCGAATTCTGCTGTTCCTCCTCAAATTCTAAACAGAGTTTGATGCCTCTCGGATGCGGTCTGTCAACTCATCTAAAGATTTAGCTTGCGTATGACACCCAGGAAGCGCAGGGACGGAAGCAACAAAGTAGCCATCCGCATCCCGCTCAATAATGACATTAAATTCTCGCCTCATAAGGAACTACGCTTGGATTTTTCTTCTATCTTCTCATAATGTCACAAAAGCGATAAGTTTCCTGCTTGACGCTGCGCGTATCGCCACCTTTACCATGATTTCCATACCAAAAAAAACGCAAAGGTGCTCTGATCAAATTTTGCACCTTTGCGTAAGATTTTTTCTTCGCCTAATTAAGCTGTAAACACCTGCACTGGTAAGCGCTTGAAGGCAAGCCGCTCATTCTCGATATCCACAAAGATGGTATCCCCATCATTAAATTCTCCACGCAAGATAGCTTTGGCAATCTGAGTTTCTAACTCACGTTGAATTGCTCGCTTCAGCGGACGTGCTCCGAAGACTGGATCATAGCCTACATCTGCTAAAAAGTCAAGAGCAGCATCGGAAAGTTTGAGAGACATCTTGCGTTGGCGAAGCCCACCGGAGGTATCGCTCAATCTTTGCTGTAGTCTACCAACTTGCAACTGTACAATTCGACGCAATTCTTGTTTTTGCAAACTGTGGAAGATGATAATCTCATCGATACGATTGAGGAACTCTGGACGGAAGCTATTTCGCATTGCTTCCATTACCCGATGGCGCATTTCATCGTAACGCGAGTCATCTCCTGACACATCTAGGATATACTGTGAACCGATGTTGCTGGTCATGATGATCACAGTATTTTTGAAGTCTACCGTATGTCCTTGAGCATCAGTGACTCGACCATCATCAAGAATTTGCAAGAATATGTTAAAGACGTCTGGGTGTGCTTTTTCGATTTCGTCGAACAAAATCACTGCGTAGGGACGACGACGAATTGCTTCAGTCAGTTGTCCGCCTTCGTCGTAACCGACGTATCCTGGAGGCGCACCGATGAGTCTGGAAACGGCGTGTTTCTCCATGTACTCGGACATATCAATTCGCACCAGCGCTTCTTCGGTGTCGAACATATAAGACGCCAAAGCTTTCGCGAGTTCAGTTTTACCAACACCCGTTGGACCAAGAAAAACAAAGCTTGCGATCGGACGATTCGGATCAGCAAGTCCAGCGCGAGAACGTTGAATAGCATCTGCTACAGCGCTGACTGCTTCTTCTTGTCCAATCACGCGATGGTGCAGCTCATCTTCTAAGTGCAGGAGTCTTTCTTTCTCTGATTCTACAAGCTTGCTGATGGGAATTCCCGTCCACTTGGAAATGACTTCCGCAATGTCAGCTTCAGTGACTTCCTCGCGTAATAAAGATTTTCCACTGCGTTGTGCTTGAGCAAGTTCAGTTTCTACTGCTTCCAAATCGCGATGCAAACTAGTTAACTTACCGTATTTTAACTCAGCAGCGCGGTTCAGGTCGTAGTCGCGTTCTGCTTGTTGAACTTCCAAGTTAACGCGGTCAATTTCTTCTTTGACAGACTGAATTTTCGTGATAATGTCTTTTTCAGACTGCCATTGAGTATTGAGTGTTCTTTGGTCTTCTTTAAGATCTGCAAGTTCTTTGTCTAGTCTTTCTAGACGTTCTCTGGATGCTGAATTGCTTTCTTTTTGCAGTGACAACTTCTCCATTTCTAGTTGCAGAATCTTACGATCAATTTCGTCGAGTTCTTCGGGTTTGGAGGTTATCTCCATTTTCAAGCGTGCTGCAGCTTCGTCTACTAAGTCAATGGCTTTGTCTGGTAGGAAGCGATCGCTAATATATCGACTCGACAATGTCGCAGCTGCAACTAAAGAACTATCAGAAATTTTCACCCCGTGGTGAACTTCATACCGTTCTTTCAAGCCGCGCAAAATGGAAATGGTATCTTCCACGCTGGGCTGATCCACATAAACCTGCTGGAAGCGTCTTTCCAAAGCAGCGTCTTTTTCAATATATTTACGGTACTCATCTAGGGTTGTCGCACCAATACAGCGCAACTCACCCCGCGCCAACATCGGCTTTAACAAGTTACCAGCGTCCATTGCGCCTTGAGTCGCACCAGCACCAACAACGGTATGAATTTCATCAATAAATAAAACTATATTACCGTTCGACTCGGTTACTTCTTTTAAAACTGCTTTCAGGCGTTCTTCAAATTCACCCCGGAATTTTGCCCCCGCAATCAAAGCACCCATATCTAAACCTATGAGTTTGCGGTCTTTGAGGGACTGAGGTACATCACCAGCTATGATACGTTGTGCGAGTCCTTCGGCGATCGCAGTTTTTCCAACGCCTGGTTCACCAATCAACACAGGGTTATTCTTGGTACGACGCGAGAGAATTTGAATAGTGCGGCGAATTTCATCATCACGTCCAATCACTGGGTCAAGTTTACCTTGACGGGCAGCTTCTGTCAGGTCACGCCCATATTTTTCCAGTGATTGGTATTTACCTTCTGGATTTTGGTCGGTCACTTTTTGGCTCCCACGAATTTGTTTAATAATATTTTTAAGCTTACTTTCGTCTAACCCAAATTCTTGGTACAATTTTTTACCAAAACGGTCATCTTTAGCGTAACCTAGTAACAAGTGTTCGATAGAGATATACTCGTCTTGTAACTCCTTACGATAACCGTCAGCGCGGTCAAGAAGAGTATCTAAACTGCGTCCTAAGTACACAGAACTACTGCTACCAGATACTTTGGGCTGAGTTTGAATAAATTCTTCGCTCTTGTCGCGCAGTTTTTGCAGATTCACACCCGCTTTGGTAAAAACACCGTTGGCTAGTCCTTCTTGATCCAGCAGTGCTTTCATTAGGTGTTCGCTTTCAATCTGCTGTTGTTGATATTGTTTAGCTATATCTGGGGTGTGGGCGATCGCTTCCCACGCTTTTTCTGTAAATTGGTTTGGATTAGTTGGTTGCATAGGCTTAATGACTTGGCGAGTGACTTTAGGCGCACTAATGGTGCAGATAGAACAAGTGTATAGTTTGTTCGTATATCGCCATTGTAAAAAGAGGGAGGCAAGTGACTGGATCGGTGTTCACGTCTTTCTTGAGTGGTATTTCCGTCCAATCAGTCTTTGCAGTAAGAACAACGCAGAACACAGAACGCGTTAAGGCAGAATACAGAATACACAATAGGAGCTGGCGTTGCTGATTTTAAAATATTCTCTTATCAGGAGTGCGATGCGATCTAAGTATGCACCAATCCTATATCAATGGAAGCGATCGCCCACTCTAATGCTAAAATCGAATAATATTTACCAACAAAATCAGGAGCCATGACAGTTACAATTACCCCAACAGATAGCTTGGGAGAATTTCTGAAGCTCCCAGAAACAAAGCCAAGCCTAGAATACATCAACGGCGAGATTGTACAAAAGCCAATGCCCAAAGGAAAACACAGCCGTTTACACTTAAGGCTTTGCAATACGATCAACGAGAACACAGAAAACCAGAAAATTGCTTATGCCTTCCCAGAATTGCGCTGTAGCTTTGGTAAACGCTCCATTGTACCTGATATAGCAGTTTTTAAATGGTCAAGAATTCCCTTTGATACCGATGGGGAAGTTCCCAATGATTTTTTCTTGTACCCAGATTGGACAATTGAAATCCTCTCCCCAGAACAAAGCTCAAATCAGGTAATTGGGAATATTCTTTATTGCTTACAACATGGTTGTCAGCTAGGATGGTTAATCGATCCAGCAGATGGTCTATTTTAGTCTTTCAACCAGGTCAACAACCAGAATTATTATTAGGTAGCGATCGCTTGTCAGTATTAGAGAATATTGACTTAGACTTAACAGTAGATAGGATTTTTGGTTGGCTGAAGATGTCCGGTGATTAGCCAACACAGATCAGGTGTCAATCTCGAACTCTAAGCGCGCATCGACAAAGAAGCATTATTTAACCTCACTTCAGACATTCGCACCCCCTAACAGCGGTTGAATTCCTCCCTGAATCCGATATCGTGATCGAAACCAGCCTCAAACCTGATTTCCTGAGGATGTTTTAAAAGCGTGTCTTATTTAGGACTTACGCACCATCTGCTGTGAAACCCGGTTTCTTCGTTCGTATTTGGTTGCGAAACAGACGATTTTTGGTAGAAACCGGGTTTGTTTGCGTAAGTCCTGTTATTGTCATGCTGAACGTAGCGTTCGCGCGTTGCAAGAAGTGATGCTAATTTAGTAAAAGTGTCATCTATGTCAACTGCTTATAGCTACAATTACTCATAACCAAATCCCACTTCACAGGATCTACTATCCTCAAAGAATTTTTGCAATACAACCGTCTTAATCGGCTCATGGCTCCAAAAATATTTACGAGCAGTAATCAAAATACTCAAATTATAAAGAAAAACCGATTTCCTGGATGGCGCACAATCTTCTTTGGCGTTCGCACACGCATCCTGATTTGGTATGTTGCGCTGATGGCATTTTCCACATTAGTTTCTGTTTTAGCAATTCGTGAGATTCTGGTTGTCCGACTCGAACAGGAGATTGAAAAGTATCTTACCCAGGAGGTAGAGGAGTTTAGACGATTAACTCAGGGAAAAAACCCAAGCACGGCTCAACCTTTCGGGGATGATGTTGCAGCCATTTTTGATGTGTTCTTGTCCCGCAACATTCCCCATGAAAACGCCTTTTTGATTACGCTGTTGAATGAGAAATTGTACAAATCTAGTCCGCAAGTTTTGCCAATTGCTTTAAAGCCCAATTCAGCCCTTATTGAACACTGGCTGAAACTCAAACAACCCAAACAAGGTAAGGAATTCATCTCAAATCATACTATCTACTATGTGGCTGAGCCAATACTCAAAGGCAAGACTCAGGGTGTCTTTGTGGTCATTTACTCTATTAGTAGCGCTCATCAGCAGGTGAACAGAGCCGTTGTCGTCGTTATTCAGGTGACAATAGCTGTTCTAGCCATAGCATCGGTGCTGGCTTGGATAGTAGCTGGACGGTTATTGGCTCCCCTAAGCTTACTCATTGAAACAGCCCACTTGATTACCGAATCTGACTTATCTCGACGCATCCCCGTGCAGGGAGTAGACCAAATTGCCGAACTGAGCATCACGTTCAACCAGATGTTAGATCGTCTTGAGACTGCTTTTGCCAGTCAACGAAACTTCATCAACGATGCAAGTCATGAACTGCGCACACCAATCACAATTATCCGAGGTCATTTGGAACTACTGGGTGACGATCCCCAAGAACGACGTGAAACAGTGGAATTAGTGACTGATGAGCTTGATCGCATGAGTCGCTTTGTCGATGACTTACTATTACTTGCTAAGGCAGAGCAACCAAATTTTTTAAACCTACAAACGGTGGATATTAGTTTATTAATTGGGGAACTATATACTAAAGCGACGGCTTTAGCTCAGCGAGACTGGCGTTTGGAAAACAAGGGTGTAGGGCTGATTGTGGCTGACCGCCAGCGTCTGACTCAGGCTATCATGAACTTGGCTCAGAATGCTACGCAGTACACCAGTGATGGAGATGTCATTGCCCTTGGTTCAGAAGTTTTGAACGGTTATGCTTATTTCTGGGTGCGTGACACAGGCGTTGGTATTGCTCCTACCGATCAAGAGCGAATTTTCGAGCGCTTTGCCCGTGGCTCCCATAGTTATCGCCGTTCTGAAGGCGCTGGTTTAGGATTGTCTATCGTAAGAGCGATCGCAACAGCACATGGCGGTCGAGTAGAACTTAAAAGCAAACTCGGTGAAGGTTCTACATTCACTCTTATCATTCCACTAGATCCACCCTTTGGAGATTCTGTATGACTGATCGGATTCTGATTGCTGAAGATGAACCGCGCATAGCCACTTTCATAGAAAAAGGGTTACGGGCGTCGGGGTTTTCTTCCGCAATTGCCAAAGATGGTCATGAAGCGTTGAGCATGGCTCAAACTGGGGATTTTAACCTCCTGCTCCTTGACATTGGTCTGCCTGGCAAAGATGGTTGGATGGTATTGGAAGAATTACGCGGTCAGGGCGAACAGATCTCTATCATAATCCTCTCCGCTCGTGACGACGTCAGCGATAAGGTTGCCGGACTAGAAGGTGGCGCTGACGACTACATCACAAAACCCTTTCGGTTTGAAGAACTGCTAGCACGGGTACGGGCGCGGTTACGCGACAATCGTTTGGTTAGACGACAGGAAGAAACGATTCTTAAAACAGGCAAGATTGTGCTAAACTTGCTGACACGTCAGATTTGGGTTGGGGATCATCTACTCAAGTTATCAGCACGAGAATTTATCCTGGCTGAAACCTTTGTCCGTCATCCAGGGCAAGTCATGAGCCGAGAGCAACTACTAAGTCGGGTTTGGGGCTATGACTACGATCCCGGTTCTAATGTTGTTGATGTCTGCGTTGGTTCCCTGCGCAAAAAGCTAGGTCACGACTACATCGAAACAGTCAGGGGTATGGGCTATCGACTGCGAACATGAAATTTTTCTCATCAAGTTTTCATAAAGAATTAATAAGTATTGTACAAGATATTAAGGGTAACTATAGTAATCAGGGTCTGTTGATTATCACCTACATTTTTTCAGCTTCATACAAGTTGCGTCAAAATGCGAACTAGTATCAAGAAACCAAGAATAGTATTACTGATAACTACAACTTAGTATCAGTTAATAAGGTGTGAGATGCCATTTTGAGCGTCAGTAAAGTATGTACATATTGGCTTAGATGCTAGGTGGAAAAATTTAGGTTATTTTGCTCAACAAGTAGAGGATGCTGGTTGAACAATATTATTATAAAAATGTGTTGTGATTAGTATAACTTTTAAGGCTGTAGAAATACTGAATCTGAAATACGGAAAAAGGAAGATGACAATCAGAGACCTCAAAGCTAAACGCTCCATCGTCAACGACCTAGTGGCGTCCGTAGTTGTGTTTCTCGTTGCTCTACCACTGTGCATGGGAATTGCGATCGCTTCAGGGGTTCCTCCAGAGTTAGGAATCATCACAGGAATTGTTGGCGGAATGATTGTCGGAACTGTTGCTGGCTCTCCATTACAGGCAAGTGGACCGGCAGCTGGGCTTGTTGTTATAGTTTGGGAATTGGTTCAAGAGCATGGCATTGAAATGCTAGGACCGGTTCTTATACTCGCGGGTTTAGTGCAGTTACTCGCGGGGATGTTCAAACTGGGACAGGTTTTCCGAGCAATATCTCCCGCAGTCATCTACGGGATGCTAGCAGGGATCGGTGTACTGATATTTGCTTCTCAATTCCATGTGATGTTTGATAGTAAGCCCAGTGCTCATGGAATCAATAACTTACTTTCTATTCCCAGCGAGTTGTACAAGTCAATTTATCCTGCTACAGGTAACAGCCATTTTATTGCAGGAAGTGTAGCTTTAATTACCATTATTAGCCTTCTTGTTTGGGAAAAGTTCAAGCCAGAAAAATTAAAATTGCTACCAGGCTCCCTGATTGCTGTTGTGATTGCAACTGCGATCGCCACTGTGATGAAGTTGCCTATTCAGTACGTCAATGTACCCGATAATCTTGTCAGCACGATTCACCTGCCAAAGTTAGAGAACTTGATTGGTGTATTCAAGCCATCTTTGCTGTTGGAAGCCGTAGCACTCGCCTTTATCGCCAGTGCAGAAAGCCTACTCTCAGCGGCGGCGGTAGATCGACTTCAGCACGAATCAAAAACTGACTTCGACCGCGAACTCGCAGCCCAAGGCTTTGGTAACATAATTTGCGGCGCATTAGGAGCGCTACCAATGACGGGTGTGATTGTCCGCAGTTCTGTTAACGTGGAAGCAGGAGCCAAAACCAGATTATCTGCGATTCTTCACGGAGTCTGGCTATTCGCTCTTGTTGGTATTGCGCCTTCGGTACTAAATCTCATTCCCACTTCCAGCCTCGCGGCGATTCTGGTGGTTACAGGCTACAAGCTGGTGAAAGTAGAGAATATCCGCAAGCTGCAACGATACGGGCGTATCCCTGTATTCATCTACTTTGCCACCTTAGGCGGAATTCTTACTGCTGACTTACTGTTTGGCGTATTACTTGGTCTTGTGCTGTCAGCAGTTAAGTTAATATACAAAGTTTCCCAGCTCTCTATCCATGTCGTAGCGGACGTAAACGATTACCGCATTGATGTGTATTTGGAAGGTATGGCTACATTTATTCGCCTACCTCATCTTGCCAAAGTCCTTGAACAGATTTCCCCAGGCAAGGAAATTCATATCCACCTACAGATGCTGAGCTATATTGACCATTCCTGTCTTGACTTTTTGTCGATGTGGGAAAAGCAACAGGAAAACCAAGGAAGCACTGTGATCATGCAATGGGATCGGTTGGTAGAACGCTACAGCAAACCACTTGTCTCTGGGCGTTCGCCCGAAGAGGACAAGCCAAGCCCATCGCACTTAACTGTCTAACAGTTTTCACTCTCACCCTCAACGTGTATTTCAACAAAAAGGAAATTGTGTATGAATACGATAGATGCAGTAATGTTCACATTACTTAATACTATTGTTTGTTTTAGTTTGCCCAAACTTTTGTCTTTAATGACGCCTGGTAAAAACAAACGTACTGCACTTGATTCTCGTTCCCAGACTCAGCCTGGGAATCTTCTCAAAAGAGGTTCCGCCTCCTATATTCGTACCTTTGCTAGCAATACGCAAAGGGCGTCTGCGCGAAGTGCGATACGCGTAGCGTCAAGCGTATGCGCAAAGCGCACGCTGCGCGAACGACTGAGCGCGGTTCGGCTGAGTTCACAGTCGTTGCCTCACGCCCAAGTCAAAAGGCTTATCGCTTCAAGCATTGTCGATAGTTAATTTCAAATCTTGCACCTCGCCCAAGTACGCTCAGATATTGCACAATTCTCACGCCTTGCATTCTCGTCCGCCTGGGATTGAAATCCCAGTCTCATAGGCAAAGTCATCTAAAAGATGACTGCATAAGCTTTTCAGTCTACTTTAGTAGACTTGGACTGTGAGCCTTGGAATTGATTCCAAGGCGGTTGAAATGAGCTAATCTTTTTCTTGTTCCCAGACTCCGGCTTGGAACGAGAAAACAAGAAAATTTTATCAGTACAATTTACCACTTAAAAAGTTGTTGCAGCGCTTGTTTAACTGCGGCTTTATCAGCTTCAGCCAGAGTACCAATGTGTCGCAAAACCAAAGCATCATCTAACGTAAACAACTTCATTCGTACTATAGAAGCCGCCTTCAATCCTGCACTGGATAAATCGGTAATTGGCACGTCCAGCACCCAAGGCGCATGAGTTCTAGTCGTAATCATTGCCATCACACTTCGGCTTAAAAGCGTATTGAAAGCAACTGCATCACTCAGTACAAGTGCTGGACGCTTTTTACTCCCAGAAGTATCGGTAAACGGAAACGGCACTACCACAACATCAAATTGATCAAAGGTCACGATACGCTTCCTCGTCGGCTTCAGATACCCACTCATTCAAGGTTCCAGCTACCGCGTTAAGGTAATCCCAATCGATAGGATGTACTTTTTTTAACACCACTTGTCCCTGCACGATTTCAAAAGCGACACAATCCCCCTGAGAAATTCCCAGCACTTCTCGTACTGCTTGGGGAATCGTTGCTTGGTACTTTTTGGTGAGTCTAGATACGGGTGAAGTCTTGCGCGTAGCCATGAGCAAAGTCTGCTGCTGTAGGAAATTGATTTTAGTAATAGCGTAATACGGTATTACCAAATTAGCCAGCACGGTGAGTCAGGCGATATCGCCTCAAATCTTGCACCTCGCCTGAGTACGCTCAGATCTTGCACAATTCTCACGCCTTGCATTCTCGTGCGCCTGGGATTGAAATCCCAGTCTCATAGGCAAAGTCATCTAAAAGATGACTGCATGAGCTTTTGAGTCTACTAAAGTAGACTTAGGCTGTGAGCCTTGGAATTGATTCCAAGGCGGTTGTTTCTCGTTCGTGGGCTGCAGCCTGGGAATGCTCTTAAAAAGGCTCCGCCTCCTATGCTTACACCTTCGCCCATGATACCTTTGATTTTGCGATAGAAAGAAAGTAGGCAACCCGTGACAGAACAATTCTTTTGTTCCTATCTTGGTAGTGAGGTAGAACTAACCCAGGAACGCAAAAAACATATTCTTCAAAGACATCCCGATTTACCAACAGCTTACTTGGAACTCATTGCTGATACCTTGAACCAGCCCGATCAAGTGCGGCGCGATGTACGTTTTGAGAATACGCTCTTATTCTCTCGCTGGTTTGCTACTCTCCGCAAAGGCAAGTATGCAGTAGTAGCAGTAGTTAGTGATACCTTTCCTCTAGAACGGCATTGGATAGTGACAGCTTACATAAGTAGAAAAATTACCCAAGGAGAAATTATATGGACGCGAAGTTAGGATTTGAATATGACAATGAAGGTGATATCCTTTATATCAACAAACGCCCTCCATACTCAGAGCAAGAATCAGAAGAAATTGATTATGGTGTGATTGCTCGTCTGAATCCGGATACTGGCGACATTGAGAACTTGGAAATTCTATTTTTCTCCAAAAGACTCTCAGAAAAAACTCTATTTGAACTGCCAATAATCGCAGATTTTCGCCTTGCTGCAACAGCATAATTTCCTTCCCAGTCTTTCTCGTTCCCAGCCGGAGTCTGGGAATGCCCATGCTGAGGCTCAGCCTCACCTCAAGGAGGGACTACGAAACTTGACTGCGATCAAACAACCACCCATCCCCAACCATCTCCTCTAAACGTTGAGTGAGTCGGGGAAGAAAATATTCCCGATCATTCAGCCTTTGCTGGACAAACCAAGTATCAAACGCTTCCGGCGTCTCAATTCCTTGGGCACCCGCCGCCGCTGATAGCATCGTGAGACTTAAATCCTGGAGTTCCTCTAACTGCGGATGCCCTTCGCCACCAAGGTTGCAAAAGAATAGTGCAGTTGTCCCTAGCAAGGCTTCCATTTCATCACCTTGAGGTATGGTTTGATATAAACCACTTATTACCGCGATGTTATCAGCTAAAGGAACTTGAATTCTTAGGGAGAGCCAAATTGCTTGAGCTAGGTAAACCAAACCATTACTTTCATCCGCCAAAGCGACACTACCCAAAACTCCTACCAAATTAGTATAAGCACCGGCTCGTGCAAGTAATCGGGCAGCCTGTGAATATAAGTCTAACTTTTTAACTTTATCTCCAGTCTTGCCTACAAGATAAGCCATTTTGTAAAGAGTAGCGGCTTTGCCTTGAACATTTTTAATTCGCTCATATATTTCCAAAGATTGATGGCACAAGGAAAGCGCTTTTTCTATATCCCCTTGTTGAGCAATTACCCCTGCCATGTTATGAAGGGTAGCAGCTTTGCCTTGGAGATTGCCAATGCGCTCATTTATTTCCAACGATTGATGGCACAAGGAAAGCGCTCGTTCTATATCCCCTTGTTGAGCGATTACCCCTGCCATGTTATGAAGGGTTGTGGCTTTTTCTTTTAAATCACCGATGCGTTCATATATTTCCAAACATGACTGCCACAAGGAAAGTGCTTGTTCTATGTTTCCTTGTTGAGCGATTATCCCTGCCATGTTGTTTAGTGTTATTGCTTTGCCTTCGATATCACCAATACACTCGTAGATTTCCAAGGATTGCTGCCATAAGCAAAGCGCTCTTTCAATGTCGCCTTGTTGGGCAATTACTTTTGCTATATTGCGGAGGGTAGTGGCTTTGCCTTTGACATCCCCAATGCGTTCTGAAATTTCTAAATCTTGCTGCCATAAGCAAAGCGCTCTTTCAATATCGCCTTGTTGGACAATTAATTCTGCCATATTGTTAAGGACAGCAGCTTTTTCTTTCAAGTCATTTTCAGGGCAAAGGTCTAAGGCTTTTTGATCATGGGCAATAGCATCCTCAACTCTGCCTAATACTTCTTGTGCACGAGCAATGGTTCCCAAAATGCGGTAGTCCTTAAAAACTGTCAGGATTTTTTGGCATAGTTCTAAAGCCTCAAAAAAGCGGGAAATGTTCACCCAATTGGTTGCAATCAAGTCCCCAACATTGACTGCAATGTCATTTTCTCCTGTCAACAGTCCCAAACGCACAATTTCAAGTGCTTGCTCATCCGTGCAACGTTGATGAGTTTCTTCCCACCAAGCTTGATAAATTTTCCTTGCTGCTTGCTGTCGTGTTGTCAGCCACTCTTCCTCACTCAATAATGGTACCAGCAACGGTTCTAAAATCGTCGTCACGCGATATTCAGCAGTTTGGCTGGCGTGAGTCGTGGCAGATTCAACTAAGCTGAGGCTAACGAGTTTGGGCATAACCGCCAGGAAATCAATTTCCACAGCTTTAGTCGAAGTCCGCTCAAGCGGACTAGAAATTCCCTGTGCTAAATCTTCAGTCCTCTTTAGAGGACTTTCACTATTAGCCTGGGACTTTGAGTCCCAGGCGTTCGAGGAAATAGCCCTAACAACATCCTCCGTCACTGGCAGGTGAAACACACTCAACCGCGCCAGAAACTTTTTTTCCTCATCCTCCAACCCACTCAACAGCGTTTGCGCCAAAATATTTTCTCGAAACTCCTGCTGCGTATTCTCCAACCGCGTCAACAATTCATCAGATTCTAAACCCGGTTGCTTGAGCACATCCAACAGCCATCTCAACAAGCGGGGATTGCCGTCGGCTATTTTAATGATCCGCTGTTCATCTACCTGTTGCTTGACTTGTTTGTCTAATTCCCGGCAGATTTTATCAACATCCGCCGAATTCATCGCCGCCAAAGATTCTAAATGCAGCTGGTGCGGTGGTAAGGTATCTTCTTTCAGGTAGCGACAGGTAACAATCAATCGACTCTCAGCTGCATTTTCCTCCAGCGCTGCACAAATCGCTTCTAAAATCCGGTAAGCTTCCGCCGTCATCCGCAGTGAATTATCTTCAATATTCGCTTTCGGGATGTTTTGCTCAAAGTCATCCAGCACCAACAACAACGGACGATCAATTTCTTCTGCTTCAATTCTCTCAAAAAAGTTTTGCAGTCGCCCTTTGAGAGAAACTTTTGGTTCATTCAGCAATGCGGGCACATCTGCAAACCGCTCAAACTTACTGGAAAGTTTATTGAGTAAGCCTACCTCATCCAAAGGTCCAATTAACACCACCCGCTCAAAATTCGGACGCTGTGTCTGGACTCGCGTACACAACCGCGCCGCCAAGGAACTCTTACCCAGTCCACCCATCCCAGCAATAAATACACCGATGTTGTCGCTGGTTTCTCGTAATGCTTGCAAACACCGTTGTAGCGGGCGTCTGCGTCCAACAAATTCCCAGCGACTCGCAACTTTCACGATATTGTTTTCATCCAGAAATTCGCTTTCCGGCTGTGTAAATTTCAGCTTTTCCCGCTTTTTGGTTCTCAGCGGTGTCACCAGTTGCTCAATTTGGCGCGTATCTCGATAAATCCGCAACAAATGCCAGTCGGAGCATTTTTGAGCAATCATTTCCTGTTGCGCTGCTTTGACTGCTTCTTCTACCGTCGCCCCCGTTGCCAAAGCTTGATACAATGCTTGTGCCGCAATAATACCCGTCCGATCATACACCGGACGCGCCCAACCTAAAACAACACCCGCCCCCATTTTCACCAAAGCCTGCGCCATTGATGGAACTGTTCCCCGGTTGGCGACTTGCCCAGTGTGACAGCCAGAAAGAAAAATCACTCGTGGAAAGCGTCCTCGAAAGGCTTTCGCCAAATCCTCCACGGTAGTCAATTGTACATTACCCACTTCATCCTCGGTGATGAAACACGGGGTATAATCCTTAATTTTTCTGCGTTTTGGCAGCAAACCGCCAAAATCTTTGTGAGTATAAATTATCCCGTGTCCGGTCAAGTGAAAGACATCAAAATAGTCTTCTTCATAAGATTTCACTAAATTAGTTAATTCCTGAACCGAGCCGCTTTCTTCTACTATCAAAGCTAGCGGTTGGTCTTTAGTTGCTTGCAGGATATTTGTTTCTTCCCGCTCATAATCAAGAATTGGCTTAATATCTTCCGGCGAAGTCGCCATGAACAGCAACCGCAAAGGACGATTTTGCACGCCAGCCACATTCGTATTACGCTGCTGCACTGAACGCACAGGCAACACTGCAATATCCTGTCGTTCCAGTAAAAACCCTGTGCCATCATGTAGCAATTCCCACGGCAAATGAGCGAGTCCCAACGCCACCCGTTGTGTTTCCGGGTTCAACCCCTGCGCCTCACTCGTTTGAATTAAATCCAGATAAATTGTTTGTTCATCAGCCTCATCCAGCGCCCTTCTCAGCCATCCTTGCTTACCATCTATCCATTGGTAAAGTTGGCGTCCTATCTGGAGAAGTAAGGATGGGCGATCGCTCTCATGGGAGTAGTAATTTTGCTCACACAAGTCAATGAGTACAAGCAACTCTGCTTTATCCAGACGACGTGAACCATAATCACAGCGTAATTCAAAAGTTTGCTGTTGACTGAGAGCGAAAGTGAAAGTCAGGGGCATGACTTGAATGAGTAGATTACATAACAAGCTTCACTGTGTTTTCACTACATTCCGGATGAGTTTTGCAGACACGCCTGATACTTAACTGATAACTGATAACTGATAACTGATAACTGATAGTTCCAGATATTCTTCAGATGAGTAGTTGCGCTGCTCGTGTGCTTGGATGATCATGAAAGTTAAACCCCCAAAATTTTGAGTTGTTGATTGATCTGGGTGATTTCATTTAGGCGATCGCCTTCAAGGCGGCGGCTTCCGCATCGCCTTTCTCTGCTTATATCAATTTCCGTCTAGCTTTATATTGAGTTTTGACAAATGACTAAAAAGCAAAAATTTCCCTACCTACTCGGTTCCAAATGGACAGCACAGCAAAAAGTCGATGGCTGGCGACACTTCCGAGTTATCAACCGCAAAAATCAAGGTAAATGGGTTTATGCCGAGATGGTAGCAGCTTGTGACCCCAATGTCCGCTTTTGGATCAACGCTAAATTGTTACAAGACCGTTCTCAGTGGGAAGCTGGCTGGCAAACCTTGCAAGAGATGAATTCACCCCAAGAAGAGGTTTCTTGAATAAACTTCTTTTCTTAGCATAAAGCTCAGTAGATTTTGAGATTTGAGAAAAAATTTAACTTATATGCAATATGTAATAATTTTTTACATTATTCCAATTGACCTGTCACTTATGGGCTAGAAGCCCAAGACTTTAACAATTCAAAATTCAAAATTCAAAAATAAGTGAGTCCACTAACTGTAGGGTGGGCACTACTGGTTAATCAGTCGGTGAACTAGAGGTGAGGAGTGCCCACCTTAGTTACCGTCTTTGCCAACAGGGATAGTCCACTAACTGTAAGGTGGGCACTACTAGTTAATCAGTCGGTGAACTAGAGTTGAGTAGTGCCCACCCTACTTAGCATCTTGCCCAGAGGGATACGGTTTCACATACATCTTTATAATCAAAACCATAGATACAGAAAGATTTTTAGCTTTTTGTGTTTTGTAACTTTTTTTATAAAAACAGATTATTAAGAAATAAAATACTTTTGTTTTAAGTATTCAAAAGCGATGCAGAATAATCAACAGTCAAATTCTTTTGATTAAACCATAATTCATCTCATAAAACCCTAATACAGTTGACAGCCCCCTTTATTTTCTGGGTAACTTACACAATAATGACAGTCATGAGACCTCACATATCGCCATCTCAGGCTAGGTGAAGGTAAGTGTTTAAGCCACGAGTTTGACAAAAAGCTATAAGAGGCAAACAACAGTGAAACTAGCAGTTTACGGAAAAGGCGGTATCGGGAAATCCACAACAAGCTGTAATATCTCCGTCGCCCTAGCCAAGCGCGGCAAGAAAGTGTTGCAGATTGGTTGCGATCCCAAACACGACAGCACCTTCACCCTGACCGGGTTCTTGATTCCAACGATTATCGACACTCTCCAAGAAAAGGACTATCACTACGAAGATGTGTGGCCCGAAGATGTCATCTATAAGGGTTACGGTGGAGTCGATTGTGTGGAAGCAGGTGGTCCCCCTGCAGGTGCTGGATGCGGCGGTTATGTGGTTGGCGAAACTGTGAAACTCTTAAAGGAACTCAACGCCTTTGATGAGTACGATGTGATTTTATTTGACGTTCTTGGTGACGTTGTTTGCGGTGGTTTTGCAGCACCCCTCAACTACGCTGATTACTGTATGATTGTGACTGACAATGGCTTTGATGCCTTGTTCGCTGCTAATCGTATTGCAGCTTCGGTTAGAGAAAAAGCCCGGACTCACCCGCTGCGTCTTGCTGGCTTAATTGGTAACCGCACCTCAAAGCGCGACTTGATTGACAAGTACGTGGAAACAGTCCCGATGCCAGTTTTAGAAGTTTTGCCTTTGATTGAAGATATTCGTGTTTCCCGCGTCAAAGGTAAGACTTTGTTTGAAATGGCAGAATCTGACCCCTGTTTAAATTACGTTTGCGATTACTATCTCAACATCGCTGACCAAATTTTGGCTCGTCCAGAAGGTGTTGTACCAAATGATTCACCAGACCGCGAGGTGTTCGCTTTGTTATCCGATTTCTATTTAAATCCGGGTAAACAACAAGTTCCTAATCCAGAAGAAGAATTAGACTTGATGATTGTATAAATCATCTTAATTCCAGGATGGGGGACAATATGGCTTTTTTTGATAGTTTTACAGAATCTTTAAAGCAGAAGTGGTTGCAATTTTTCCAGGTGAATCGTGACTGGATTTCCTTGCACATGGAGGTAGAATCTGTTTACACTCCCGATGGCGGGAGTCGTCCACCTTCTTACCTCATCCTGGGAGTTATTAATGCGTTGGAACCCAAGCTGGCACAGTTAATGCTGCCGTTTTCCAAATTGAATCCTGATCCTGATACCTTGGTTGAAGTACTGGGGTTAAATCTCGATCCTGATCTGGCTCTTGGTAACCGTGCTCTTCCTAAGTTGCGTATAGAAAAACACGCGGAAGAGTCAGATTTGTCAAGTGAAAATTTAAGTGATGAAACACTGACAAATTCTCCAAGGATACTCAATCCAACCAGGGAGAATCTGACTAGAGCAAAGGAGTTGCAAGCAACTCAACACGGGATTGATCACTCTTTATCTAACCAGAAAATTTCAAATACTGAGTTTTACAACGCACCTCACTCATCTGATGAGTCCAGCAATCTTTCCTTTGATGATTTGAAGGAAGTAGACAGCAAAACTTCCCCAGCAACTGCATCAAATCAGAGTGGGTTTGCTGATGCTTTGTCAGATTCCTGGGGTAGCGAAACCGTAATCCAAAAGGGAGAAGCGGATAATAAAACGCTTTTAGGGGAAGAAAAATCTTCTGGTTCTCTGAATGAATCAGAGATTGATCGTCTGTTTCCCAAGACTTAACTTAAATTGTGTTGAATTTAGGTGTCTGGAGTTTAGACTAAATTCTATTTTTTAGGCTACAACCCTTGTATAGCAAGCATTTTAGATTTTGAAATCCAAAAGCGGTTATAAATTGAGAAAGGCAGTCTGGATAAGGGTTTGGCGGTTTTAAAGCCAAAATTAGTCTAAATTCCAAGATAGTGTCATGTGTCCATACATCATGAGGCGGGGAAGTCTTATTCTTCCACGTCTTGCCTGCCTTACTTTCAACCGCGCTTTTAGCTTAATAAATCAAGGGGAGAAAACACTAAAATGACTCTTGCTCAATCAGAAAGTTTAAATTTTGAGTGCGAAACTGGAAATTACCATACCTTTTGCCCAATTAGCTGTGTCGCTTGGCTTTACCAAAAAATTGAAGATAGCTTCTTTTTGGTGATTGGTACAAAAACTTGTGGTTATTTCTTGCAAAACGCAATGGGGGTCATGATTTTTGCTGAACCCCGTTATGCAATGGCAGAATTGGAAGAAGGAGATATTTCTGCACAGCTGAATGATTATGAAGAGTTGAAGCGGCTGTGTGTGCAGATTAAGCGCGATCGCAATCCCAGTGTCATTGTCTGGATTGGCACCTGCACCACGGAAATCATCAAAATGGATTTGGAAGGCTTGGCACCTAAGCTAGAATCCGAAATTGGTATTCCTATCGTCGTCGCACGCGCTAACGGTTTGGACTACGCCTTCACTCAAGGAGAAGATACCGTGTTAGCAGCAATGGCGACACGTTGTCCTGATAAAGCGCCTGTGGTAGAAGCGGAGAAAAATGAGCGTAACGCTATTTCTAAACTCCTCAATTTTGGAAAGAAAAAAGAAGAAGTCGCCAACGAAGAATCGGAGTATGTGGATCATCCACCTCTGGTGTTGTTTGGTTCGCTTCCAGATCCTGTGGTGACTCAGTTAACTCTGGAATTGAAGAAGCAAGGTATCAAAGTTTCTGGTTGGCTTCCCGCCAAGCGCTTCACTGAATTACCTGTTCTTGAAGAAGGGTATTATGTCGCTGGTGTCAATCCCTTCCTCAGCCGGACTGCAACTACCTTGATGCGTCGCCGCAAATGCAAGCTGATTGGTGCACCATTCCCAATTGGTCCAGATGGAACCCGCGCTTGGATTGAGAAAATCTGTTCGGTGTTTGGTATTACTCCCAAAGGTTTGGATGAACGGGAAGCACAAATTTGGGAAAGTTTAGAAGACTACATAAAACTTATTCGTGGCAAGTCTGTGTTTTTCATGGGTGATAACTTGCTGGAAGTTTCCCTCGCACGCTTCTTGGTACGCTGCGGTATGACGGTTCCGGAAATTGGTATCCCATACATGGATAAGCGTTATCAAGATGCTGAATTGAAGTTCTTGGAGAAGACTTGCAAGGAAATGGGCGTACCTTTGCCTAGGATTGTGGAGAAGCCAGACAACTACAATCAAGTGCAGCGGATTTACGATTTGAAGCCAGATTTGGTGATTACTGGTATGGCTCATGCTAACCCGTTGGAAGCACGAGGGATTAATACTAAGTGGTCTGTGGAGTTTACTTTTGCTCAGATTCACGGCTTTACAAATGCGCGTGACATTCTGGAGTTGGTGACTCGTCCGCTGCGTCGGAATAATAGTTTGAAAGATTTGGGTTGGGATAAGTTGGTGAAGGAAGAAGCGAAGATTTAATTTTACCTCTTGTTGTAATGAATTTTGTTGGGTGCGTTGGCGTTTGTCGTGGCGCACTTTTTTTTATTGAACCGCAGAGAGCGAATTTGCGGTGTGGATGTTCCTCCCGCAAAGTTCGCGGTGGGCGCAGAGGAGCCAGCGCCATGCGGGGGTACCCCCAAAGTCTGTCGGGGGAAGCAACCCAAGCGACGAGCTTTGACCGTTGATGCGTCTGGCGTGACGCAGAGGAGGAAGAAGGCGATCGCCCCCATTTGGCAGCAGTTTTCTATTGGCTAGAACACAGGTTTTTGGTAGGGGCACAGCAGTGCTCATTGGTGTTAACTTAAGCTGAAACTCTTGTTATTACGTTACCGGGATGCTTTATTCTACTCATCCACAATTGTCGCTCTACCTCACCCCGGTTTTGTCTTGCGCCAAAACCGCCCCTCTCCGAACTTGCGGAGAGGGCACGTAAAGCTACGCTTTACGGTGAATCCAGCGCTGCAGGAGGGTTTCCCTCCGTAGGCGACTGGTGAGACAGCGCTGCAGGAGGGTCTCCCTCCGTAGGCGACTGCGTTCGCGTAGCGTCTCCGCAGGAG
>NZ_CP030118.1:7092265-7093742 GCF_006968745.1 Brasilonema sennae CENA114
AGTCGGGCATTAGGCAAAAACAGGTAAAAAGCTTACCAAAAACTTCTGGACGCTTCGATGTTCTCTTGTGCTATCACGACGAAGACCGCAACCAAGTAAAGCAAATTGCCGAACAACTCAAGGAAAGGCAGATTCGACCTTGGCTTGATATATGGGAAGCCTTTGCTGGCACTTCCTGGCAACAATTACTGGAAACTCAGATAGCCAAAATAAACTCAGTAGCAGTTTTTATAGGCAGAAGTGGAGGACCTTGGCAACAAGAGCAAATAGAGCCTTTTATATGGGAATTTATTGAACAAAAACGTCCTGTTATTCCTGTTATTCTGCCCAATGTCGTGCAAGAGCCGCAACTTCCCATCTACCTCCGACGCCGAACTAGGGTTGATTTTCGTCAGCAAGATCCTGAACCGATAACCCAATTAATCAATGGCATACCTGAAGTTAATGAATAGTAGGAGGAATCTTTAGATGGTAAATCAGCCAGAATTCGATGTTTTTTTGGCTCACAATAGTCAGGATAAGCCTCAAGTTAAAGCCATTGCATCTGAACTTAAAAGGCGTGGTTTAAAAGTATGGATAGATGAAGAGCAAATTTTGCCAGGACGCCCATTTCAGGATGTGATTCAACAGGCGATTTCCAATGTCAAATCTGCTGCTATCTTCATCGGTTCACAAGGGCTGGGAAAGTGGCAGGTTATGGAACTGCGGATACTTATTAGCCAATGTGTAGATGCAGATATTCCTGTAATTCCCGTTTTGCTACCAGGAGTAGAGGGCATTCCAGGGGATTTGCTCTTTCTCCAGCAGTTCAATTGCCTAAGTTTTGCTAGCGGCATAGATGATGTAGGAGTACTAGATAAACTAGTGTCAGGCATTACCCAGGAGCAACCAAAAAGCTCACCAAAAACTGCCGGAAACTTCGATGTTCTGCTGTGCTATGACGACGAAGACAGAAGCGAAGTCCAGCAGATTGCGGAGCAGTTAAGACAACGGCAAATTAGACCTTGGCTGAATCTGTGGGAAGTGCCTCCAGGCAGATCGTGGCAAGAATTACTGGCTGCTCAAATAGCGCAGATCCACTCAGTAGCCATTTTTATTGGTAGTAAATCAAGTCCCTGGCAGAAAGAGGAAATAGAGTCTTTCATCTGGGAATTTATTGAACTAAAGCGTCCTGTTATCCCTGTTATTCTGCCAAATGTCCTGCAAGAGCCGCAACTTCCCATCTATCTCCGAAGCAGAACTAGGGTTGATTTCCATCAGGATAAGGCTGAAGCATTTTACAACTTAGAATGGGGCATTACCCAAAGAAAACCAGGAAACTCGCCGAAAATCTTAGAAGAAAATAACTTTTCTGTGCAGGAAACGAATTGCTATGTCCGCTTAGAGGAGTTACTAGTACAGCACGGCGTAAATAAACCAAGTATTAGACAGCTAACACTTTACCCTTATATGTCCACTGAAAAGGTTTAGCCATTGT
>NZ_CP030118.1:7093762-7094062 GCF_006968745.1 Brasilonema sennae CENA114
CTTATCTAGTAGGAGAATCTTCTGAATGACAAATCAACCCGATTTTGATGTTTTTCTCGCTCATAATAGTCAGAATAAACCCCAAGTTAAAGCAATTGCAACCAAATTGAAACGGCGTGGTTTGAAGGTGTGGCTAGACGAAGAGCAAATTGCACCAGGACGCGCATTTCAGGATGTGATTCAACAGGCAATTTCCAATGTTAAATCTGCCGCTATCTTCATTGGAACAGAGGGATTGGGAAAATGGCAGATACTGGAGTTGCGGTCACTTATCAGCCGACTTGTAGAAGCAGACATTCC
>NZ_CP030118.1:7094082-7094232 GCF_006968745.1 Brasilonema sennae CENA114
GTGCAAAGCGCTATCGCTTAGGTTAGGAAAAAGGGGTGGTTACGACCACGCTAACTCAAAACTTGTAACCACTAATTCTACGAAAATTAGGATTAGGGGAGGGCGATTGCCTACGGCAGAGCTACGCTTAACGCCCAATTAGTAACCTCG